>JBQCEI010000131.1:0-2284 GCA_051960375.1 Aureliella sp.
CGCTGTATTACAGTCCGCAGGTAGACGCGCGGATTGATGTGCGCCCGGTACTTGCTCAGCAGCGCCTGGGCTTGGGCGGGCGTCATGCCGCGGTAGCGCACCAGCCACCACAGCACGATCGTCGCGCTGCGAGCCCGGCCGGCTTTGCAGTGGACGTACACCGTGCCGCCTTGTGAAACGTGCTTTTCAATGAACGCCGCTCCCGCTTCGACGTGTTCTTCCAGCGGGTGCGTGAAGTCGATCGTCGGCAGATGCAGCTGCTCGATCCCGAGTCGCTCGTATTCGCGCATCGGCCCGAAGTACTCTTCGCACATGTTGACCACGCCGGTCACCCCCGCGTCGCGCAGCCGCTTGGCGTCGCGGCGAAACGGACGCGCGCCGAGAATCACTTGCTTGTCGACGTGATTCCACCAACTGCGGACTTTGAAGACTCGAGCCAGCAGATAGTTGTAGGCCAGCGTCGGCCAGTAAAGCAGTCGAGCTTGCCAACGTTTCATCATTCGCTCTCCGGGCTGCGCTCTGCCGCGAGCTTCTTGAATCGCTGGCGGAGTTCGGCCACCTTGCCGATCGATAGGTAACAATCGTACTGCCACTCAAAGTCCGCTCCGATGGCGAACTCGCCCAGCGGGGCGAAGTACGAACACGCATCGGCGGCTTGCTCGTTCTTGCCATAGCGATAGCAAGTCAATCGGTCGGCGACCGGAACGTAGACGCCCAGTCCGAAATCGTGCTCGTCGACGTAAGCGGCCCAGTGCTCGGTCATCTGGCGCTGCTCGTTGGGCCAGCCCGGCCGCGAGCGATCGAGCGCATCGTCGGTCCAAGGCTGCTCGCCCGAGTAAACCACGAGCGTGCTCAAAGTCGGCTCCACAAACACGGCGGGCAGTTCTTGATGCCGCACCGGATGGTTCTCGCCGCCGTGCTGCGTGAAGCGATACTTCACATGCGCGACGTCTTCCTCGAGCGTGATCCATTGTTCCATTGAAGTTGTCGTCAGATCCTCGCCGCTGGCCCAGTGCTTGGGGAGCGTTTTCGCGTAGGCGGTATCCGCGGACGAGCGCAGTTCGAGCAGCTTGGCCGAGTTGCCGCGCCAGTCGCCCCCCTGCACCGGATTCCAGCGCCACGGCTTGCCATTCCATAGCGAACCATCTTCGCGACCGTAGTACGACTGCTGGATCAAGCGGCCGCGGTCGTAGGCATTGGCCAGATTGCGGTCCGATCCGCCGGCCGAGATCCAAGCGATCGCCCCGCCCGAATCTCGCTTGAGACCGATGGCGATGTGGCCGTTGTCCAGTCGCACGAGCTCGGATTGAGGTGAGTCTTTCGGCCGCGGCTCTTCGGCCCGCGAGCGTGCAGGAGCATACGAGGCTTGCCAAAGCGTGCACATCGCAAAGGCAAAAAGAGCACGGATGCAAAAATAGGAGATCTGCATAGCCATCCGCAGTGACGCTCGCACCGCAGGCGCGAGCAAGGAAGTCGATTTTTCGATATGGACCGACGGCCCGCGGTCTCTATCATACAGGGCATGAACGCAAAATGTGATTCGCATAGCCAGCAATTGGTGGAGTTCATTCTGACGCGTTTGCGCGTGCCGGATGAATCTGTTGAGGGTGGCCATGTCGCCGTGAGTGCCGAGTATGCGGCTCGCCACGCAGGTCGCAGGCGTTTCAGTCCTTCACTCTCGTATGGCCGGCACTTCGCACCGCCCCTGCCGACTGCTCGCCGAGCTGCAGTGATGGTCCTGTTTGAGCCCGACGGAGATAGCTGGTCCATTCCGCTGACCGTGCGGCCGCATCATCTGCCCGATCATCCCGGGCAGGTTTGCTTGCCGGGCGGGCGGCTCGAGCCGGGCGAAACGGTGATCGAAGCGGCCGAGCGCGAGTTTTGCGAAGAGCTAGGCCTGGACTCTTTTCCAGCGGCTACGCTCGGGCACTTGCAGAGCATCTACGTCTACAACAGCGATTTCTATCTGACGCCGTGCCTGGCGGTCGCCCGCCGGCGGCTCGAGTATCGCCCTCATGCAGGCGAAGTCGAATCGGTGATCCATCTACCGATTGAACACTTGCTCGACCTGGATCGCCACGTCGTTCGAGCTCACAAACGCGGCCGCGTTTCTTGGACCGCGCTCGGGATTGAATACGCCGGAGCGCATGTCTGGGGCGCGACGGCCATCGTGCTCGGCGAAGTCGCCGAGATTCTGCGCTAGGCCATAAAAGGTTTTACCGCGGAGGACGCGGAGAGCGCGGAGAAAAAACAGGGCTGTCTTTCTCCGCGCTCTCCGCGACTC
>JBQCEI010000132.1:0-2463 GCA_051960375.1 Aureliella sp.
CTCAGCGGCGCGACCGCCTCGTCGGTTTCAGCCTCCGATCAGATTCGCGAAATGCTGCGCTTGCACGTCAAGCGAGCCGGGCGGTTGATCAAGCTGCTGGACCTGGCCACTTATTTGATCGCGTGGCTGGCGGGGATGCTGGCTGCGTGGCTGGTCGTCTGCCTGGCCGAACACTGGATCGTGCCGCTGGGCAGCGTGGCTCGCTGGGGTGCCTGGCTGGGGCTGGTCGCCGTGACGGTGTGGGGCCTGCTGCGGTACGTCGTGCCGCTGGCGTTTCGCCGCATCAATCCCGACTATGTCGCCCAGCGGATTGAACAAGCCGAACCCGACCTCAAGAGCGGCCTGCTCAGTTGGCTGCAGCTCGAGTCGCTGCCGAACAACGGCGTGCCCCGCGGCATCATGGCCGGGCTGGCTCGCCATGCGGCTCGCTACATTCATCCCGAAGATCCATCGGCTTCGGTCGACATGCGCGGCGTTATCAAATTGGTTGGCGGCACTTTGCTGCTGCTCATGACGCTGATCGTTTACGGCATGGTCTCGCCCAAGAGCGCTTGGGTCACCGGCCAGCGCCTCTTTATGCCATGGGCGTCGATCGCTCCGCCATCGCGCGTTCAATTGGTTTCGCTCAAGCCGGGCAGTACCGAGTTGACGCAGGGCAGACCGCTGGCAGTCGACGTCGAGCTGCGCGGGCTGCGACTGAGCGAACCGGTTCGCGTGCGATACAGCACCCTCGATGGGCAATTGCGCGATCAAGTCAAAGAGCTCGCTCCCGTCACCGAGGGCTACCACTACACCGGTTTGGTCGAAACCGCGCAGGCCGGCAGCAGTCCAGGGCATCGCGGCGTGCAACATGAGTTGGATTACTGGATCGAGGCGGGTGATCTGGTCAGCGGTCCGCATCGCGTGACGCTCAGCCGCTTGCCGGCGGTGAGCCTCGAGAGCGTGCATATCGCGTTTCCGCCCTACACGAAGCTCAGCGAGCGGTCGCTCACCGGTGGCGAGTTCGAAGCGATCGAAGGCTCGGTGGCCACGATCAGGGCTGTCGCCAATCAGCCGCTCAGTCGCGGGCGCATCGAAGTCGATCCTGAGCTCGATGCGCAAGGCAATCTGCTGGACGCTCGTTCGCTGCTGGAGATGCAGGTATCGGATCGCCAGCTCGCAGGCGATTGGCGATTGCGGGTCAACGCGGCGGGCGACAATCCGACGCTGGCTCGCTATCGCATTCGCGGTTTCAACGAGCGGGGCGATGCCAACGAAGATCCGATCGAATACAAGGTCCGCATCCTGGCCGACGTGCCGCCGGAAGTCAGCATTCCTGGACCGGAGAATCGCACGCTCCGCATGCTGCCCAACGGTCAGATGAATATCGAGGTCCGCGCGAGCGATCCCGATTTTGGACTGAGCCGCTTGCAGCTCGAGGTGACGCGCTACGACATGCTCGCCAAGCAAGTGGTGTTGCTGGAGAGCGAAGGGATCATCGGCCGCCAAGTGAAAGCGTGGCGGTTCCGCGGGGCCGACTTCCAAGCCCGCGTCGGCGATCGCTTCATCTTTACCGCCATCGCTGAAGACAATCGCCATCATCCGGCCACCGGCGAGCCGGCGCCCAACACCGCGCAGTCTGAAGCGTTGACCGTCGAAATCGTCGCCCCGGAAAAATTCGAGGCGACCGACGAGGCTCACAAAGCGCCCAGTCCACCCGAAGACGACCAAAACGAACCCAAGCGAAACGAGCGACCCGACGGCGGAAACTCCAAGAGCCAGGATGTCCGCAACCAAGACGGTCAGAACGCAGATCGCAACACGACCGATCAGCAAGAGGAATCGAGCGAGCGCCCGGGCGATTCAGGCAAAGACGACAAGCAGGCGGCTGGACAGCGCCAAGGAAAGGGAAAGCTGGGATCGGAAAACGACTCGAGCGGCTCCGAAAGCGGCGAGAGGGGCGAGAAGTCACAGCAAGGCAAAGGTGGTGAATCGCAAGGCGACAAAGCTGGCGATAAATCTGGCGATCAAGCTCAGGGTGACAAGTCGCAAGGCGATAAAGATCAGTCGCAATCAGGCGGCGCGGGGGCTTCGGGTAAAGGACAGTCGGGCGGTTCGCGCTCGGAAGATTCGAAGTCGGGCTCCGGCGGCAGCGGCCAGTCGGGCGACCAGTCGTCCCAACAACGCGACGAGAGCGGCAATTCCAACTCGAGCGGTGCAGGCTCGAAGGGATCGAGTTCCAAGGGTGGTTCGGGCAACTGGCGCTCGGGCCAAGGCGGCGGCGACGAGTCGGCATCCGACGCCGGCGAAGGCGACAGTTCATCGACAAGCAGCGGCGGTCGCCAAGGACAGCGAGGCTCGCGCTCGGGCAACCGCGAGAACGCTGGCGGCGCCGGCGGCAAGCCGACCCATGATGGCGACGCCTTCGAGCGCATCAGCGAATACATGCGCGACCACGATCAGCAGCGGCCGAACAACCAGCCC
>JBQCEI010000133.1:0-6911 GCA_051960375.1 Aureliella sp.
CGTGCGTGTCTTGATATCCCCAGCCATCGAGCAGGATCTGCGGCTCGCTGTCGGCGACATCGTCGGCATTGCGATCGGGAATGAACATGAAGTAAGGAGCCGCTCCGACCCACACGCCGCCGAAACCGACCTCCAGGCCGCTGACCAGATTGAGCCCTTCGGCGAAGACTTTGCGCGTTTCGAGCGCTCCGTCGCCGTCCTTGTCTTCAAAGATCAAAATGCGGTCGCGTCCCTTGTCACCCTTGGCGCGCTGCGGGTACTCGTAAGCTTCTGCGATCCAGACGCGACCGCGGTGGTCGAGAGCCCTCGCGATCGGCTGCTTCACATCGGGCTCGGCAGCGGCAGGAATTACGCGGAAGCCGGCCGGCAGCTTCATCGCCGCGGCGGCCGGACCGGCCGGCTGACCTTGGAAGGGATACTGATCGGCGACCAGCGGATTGTCGTTGGGCGTGATCGGACCGGGCTGCGCAGCATGGAGGCGGAAGTCATCGAAGTTGACGTGACCCCAGCCGCCGCTGGCATTGTCGATGACGCGAATAAACGCTTCGCGGCCCTGATACTGCCGCAGGTCGAGCACGACCAGCCGCATGTTCTCGGCATTGCGGCCGGAGAACTTGCTGATCACTTTATCGTCGGCCTTATCGACCAGCTCGACCCGCGTATCGCCCGAGTCGCCGCCGCCGACGAGGAACGTCGCAAACGGTTGATCGATCTTGAACGCCGCCGAGACAAGCGTACCGGTGGGCTCGTCGCCCTCTTTCTCGAACGTGCCGATCCAGTACTTGCCTTGATGTTGGCTGCGCATGTCCGGCCGGCGAGCCGCAACGGCGTCCCCTTCGATCGGCTGGCCCTTGAACGCATCACCGCTGGCGGTCCAATCGGCGAGCGTTCCTTTTTCGAAATCGAGATTCAGTTCGCGGCCGTCGGCCTGCTTGGGCAATTGGCCCGGGCTCATGCCGAGCTGCACGGCGTCGATGCCGACCATGAACGCTTTGGCGGCGGCTGGATTAGCGCCGGTGATTTCAAAGACGAGGCGATGCTTGCCGGCGGAGAGATCGTGCTGGCCCAGATTCATCAAGCCGGTCGAGACGACTTCCGGAGCGTTGTACAGGTCGATCGGCGCGCCGAGCTTGCGACCGTCGAGCGACAGTTGCACGATGCCGTAATCGCGAGCTTTGGTCAGAGCGACCAGCAGATCGAACTTGCCCGCTTTCACGACCGGCAGTTCGACTTCGAGCGTAGCGCCGGGTTTGCCGCCGGTCCACCACAGTTGCGAATCGCCGCTCCAGTGATCGGCCGAGAAGTTGCCCATGCCTTGCGCTGCTGCCTTGCCGGCCGTCACGCTGACGACCTTGAGATCCTCCCCTTCGATCAGCGTTCCGGGGCGCTGCGCGGTCGAGCGATTCTTGCGTTCGGCTTCTTGCTTCAGCGCGGCGGCTTCTTCGGCCGTCGGCTGGTAGGCGGTCGGCTGAGCTTTTTGCCAAGTCGCTTCGTCGACGGTGCGCCGCGACTGGGTAATCGCATAGCAGCCCTTCATGCCGCCGACCAGAATATCGGGCAGTTTGTCGCCGTTGAGGTCGAAGACGCCGAGCTGTCTGCCGACTCCGCTATCGGCGGCTGCCGTCTGCGGAATCCAATCGATCCCCTTGTCGGTGCGGACCAGTTTGAACCACACGACCGCTGCGCCGGCGTCCCACATCGGGCTCTGTTTGTGGTGCGAATAGTAGGTCTTGCCGGTGAGGATATCCTTCAGACCGTCGCCATCCATATCGGCCAGATTGACCGAATGCAGCTCGCTGATCACCACGCCGTAGGGATTGTCGGTTCGCTTGGAGCCCATGATGCCGTGGCGAGTGAAGCGGATCTGGTCGCCAGCGCGCGTCTGTTCATACCAAGCCAAACCAAAGTCGTGTGCCGCTTCACTGGTGATGACATCTTGATCGCCGTCGCCGTCGACGTCGTAAGCGTACATCTCCGCGCCGCCGTAAGCTGGCGTGAACTTGGCCGCATGCGATACCCAGCGCCCGCCTGCCGCGTTGAGATCGGCCGGCTGCTCAAACCAACCGCCCGCATGCAAGATGTCGGGCCGCTTGTCTCCATTGACATCCCCGATGCCCAGGCCATGGCCGAACTTGCGGTCGGCGACTTTTTCCGAGATCGCGTGGAAGGTCCACGGCGCAAGACCTTTGGCGGGATCGATGACCGCGTAACCGAAGAAACCATCGCGCGTGCAAACTAGCTCAGGCGTTTCATCGCCGACCAGATTGACCAGCTGCGGCGATTCGTTGGAGACCCAATCAAACACCTGGTGCTTGGCCCAATGGTGCTGGGCATCTTTCTGCGATGCTTTTTCTTGTGACGCTTTGCCGGGATTCTGGTAGACGTAGGCCGGCGTGCCGGGAAAGCCGACGACGAAGACGTCGTTCCAGCCATCGCCATCGAAGTCGCGAACCCAGGCGAAGAAGTTGTCGGCATAGCCTTCGCGGTTTTGCGGCTTGGCCGGATAGATCTCGTGCTTGACGGTGAAGCTCGGACCCTCGTACCAGTGCGGGCCGTAGACGACGTCGATCGCGCCGTCGTTGTTCAAGTCGCCCGCTCCGGCACCTTCGGAATAGTATTCCCCCGTCAGCTGCTGCGTTTTGAAACTGAGCAGAACAGGGTCAGCCGCTTGCAGCGCGGCACTGGCCAGCGCGAAGCAAAGCGGCAGACTTCCCAAAGTCGCGAGTCGCTTGAACATGGTTTTTCTTCGGTAGGAGTGAGAAGGAGAAATTCTCGGCGCTCTTGCGCGCCTCTGCAGTAAAGAAGGGTTCGTTCACTGCTTGTCGGCGGGAACCTGCGATCGACCGAGCTTGGGGTCGTCCAAGTCGAGCCGATAAAGGATCTGATTATAGTCGTAACGCGGAGTCGCCACGGGGTTCTTGGCGAACTGCTCGGTGTAGGTTCCTTCGAAGAGCAGCACCGGTGAATCGGCCGTGGCCAGCTCGCCCCACAGCCGCGGATTATAGAACGTATAGTTGGCGTGTGTCAGCACCTTGGTGGCCGGTCCCCACGGGCCGGTCGGCGCGCCGGCTTCCGCGTACCACAGTTCGCCGAAAGCCGATGGCTTGCCGAACTGCTGCATGAAGACGCTGACCCACCGCCGGCGATAAGCGCTCCAAGCGATCGAACCCGAGTGAGGCCGCACGCTCGCCTCGGAGTCGGCGTCTTGCAAGTCGTCGGGCGAGGCGACCGCTTGCCACTGCTCGGGATCGCGCCACGCTTCATAGGTCGCCAGACAGCGGAACTTCGGGAACGGATCGCCCAGCAAGAGCCACTCGCGTCCGTCAGGATCGCGCGTGCGCACGGCATGTCCGCGCGGCAATGGATCCGGTTCGGGCTCGCCGTCGGATTTGCTCCAGAGCTTGCGTAGAACAGCAAAGACTTTCTGTTGTTCGTCCCACTCGCACAGGCCCAGCTCGTAAGTCGCCAGCGGCGGCTCGATCTTGTGATACAGCGCGACGAGATGCTCGCGGCCGCCAGCATCTGGTAATGCCGCATAACCGGTGAGCCACGTCGGTCCCTTGCCTGGAATCGGCGCCATGCCTTTGGGCCGTCCACCTTCATCAAGAAAATAGTCGTAGTGCGGTTCGATCGGTGGCTTGAGTTGTTCGACGGGCCTGCCCGCGGTGGTCGCGCCGGTCATGTTGAAGTTGCCCAGCGGATAATGCGCCACGGACGTATCGCCCCAGTTCCAAAATGGGCGTCCTCCGAAGAGCGTCATCTGCACGCTGTCGTAACCCATCACCGGGCCTTCCTTCCAAGAGGCTCGCTCGCCGAACCGCTGTGCTTCGGCAAACAGCCCGGCTCCCGACAAGCGCCCCAGTCGCTTGGCGATCATTTGCCGCTGAACTTTGATGACGTGCGTTCCGCCGGCGCGGGGCGTGAGGCGCACACCGCGATACCCGAAACCATCGGCCGGCACTTCGTAGCCGTGGCTGGAGACGTAGAAAAAAATCTCGCGATCGAAGCACTCGGGCAAATCGAAGGCGATCACCCCTGCGTTGTCCGTCACGAAGCGGACATTGTGCACCGTGCGCAGTTCGACCAGCGGCACCGGCCAGTCGTTTTCCGCGTCGCGCACTTCGATGCGAAAGAGCGGGCTGTCTTGTGCGACGGCGGGATGGGCGAGTAGTACGAATGCGATCAGCGCACTGATCGTAGGCAGGTGCATGGCGAACATCACAGTCTCCGCGCTCTCCGCGTCCTCCGCGGTAAAAAACGGATTTTAACCGCGGAGGACACTAATCGTGCACGACGGCCTTTTCGGTCGCGCGGCGATGCGCGGGCGCGGGCCACATCTCGCTCAAGGTCTGGAAGACGACGAAAAACACCGGCGTGAAGAAGACTGCCAGAATCGTCGACGTGAGCATGCCACCGCACACCGCTGTGCCGAGCGCCCGCCGGCTGGCTGCGGCCGCTCCGGTCGCGAACACGAGCGGCAGCACGCCCAGGATGAACGCAAACGAAGTCATCAGAATCGGGCGGAAGCGCAAGCGAGCTGCTTGGATCGCTGCGTCGCGGATCGAACGTCCCTCGTGCCGCAGCTCGCGGGCGAACTCGACGATCAAAATAGCGTTCTTGCTCGCCAAAGCGATGATCAGCACCACGCCGATCTGAACGTAGGTGTTGTTATCGATGCCCATCGCGGAGATACCAGCCACGACCCCCAGCATGCCCAGCGGCACCACCAAGATCACGGCTAGCGGCAACAGCCAGCTCTCGTACAAGAACGAGAGCACCAAGTAAACCATCAAAGTTGCAAAGGTGAAAACGATCAGCGATTCATTCGAAGTGCGTTTCTCCTGCAGCGACAAACCGCTCCAGTCGTAACCGATGCGTCGGTCGCCTACGTGAGTTTGGAAGATGTCCTCCATCATCTTGAGCGCTTCACCGGAGCTGACGCCGGGGACGGCTGAGCCGGTGATCGTTGCAGTCGGAAAGAGATTGAAGCGGCGGATGATCTGCGGCCCGAACGACTCGCGCATCGTCGCCAGCGTTCCCAGTGAAACCATCTTGCCTTCTTTGTTGCGAACCTTCAGACGCCGGATGTCGCCGGGTTCGTCGCGGAAGGGTTCGTCGGCTTGTATGTAGACGCGATACGTGCGGCCGAACTTGTTGAAGTCGTTGACGTACGCCGAGCCAAGATTGGCCTGCATCGTCAGAAACACGTCGCTGATCGGCACGTTCATGCTGAGCGTCTTGATGCGATCGATGTCGGCATACTGCTGAGGCACGCCGGCTCGGAACGACGTGTTCATGCGCGTCAGCTCGGGCCGCTTGGCAGCCGCCTCCATGATTTCGTTGACCGCTCCCTGCAAGCCGTCCAGCCCCGCGCCGCCGCGATCTTCGATCTGAATTTCGAAGCCGCCGCTCGTTCCGAGACCTTGAATGGCTGGAGGTGGGAACACGAGGATCATCGCATCCTGAATCGTCCCGAGTCGCTGGCTGAGCGCCCCGAGGATCGCGTTCTGTTGCTCCTGCGGAGTCGTGCGTTCTTCCCAAGGTTTGAGCCCGACGAACATCGTGGCTGCGTTGGATGCCTGGCTGCCTTCGAGAAGCGACAGGCCGCCGAGCGTGAACCAGGTCTCAACGCCTGGAATCTCCGGCAAGATCTGGTTGACCTGCTCGACCACTTCGCGGGTGCGATCGAGCGAGGCCGCGTCGGGCAACTGAACGCTGGCGATCAAGTAACCCTGGTCCTCGGTCGGCAAGAAGCCGGTCGGTTGCTCAGCGTACCACCAGGCGGTGAAGCCAACCGTGGCCACGAAGATGATCAGCACGATCGGCGTCAGCCGGATGAACCAACCGGTGATATACGTGTAACTGTTTTCCACCCAGCCGAAGGTCGTGTTGAACCAGCGCGATAAGAAGAACTTGTGCTTCTTCGGAGGCCGCAACCAACTGGCGCACTGAGCGGGCTTGAGCGTCAGCGCGTTAATGGCGCTCAGGAATGCCGTAGCGGCGATCGTCAGCGCAAACTGGCTGTAAAGTCGCCCGGTCACGCCGGCCAGAAAGATCGTCGGCAGAAACACGGCCATGAGCACCGCGGTGATACCGATGATCGGTCCGGTGACTTGCGACATCGCTTTGATCGTCGCTTCGCGCGGCTGCATGCCGTTTTCAATATGGTGCGCGGCCGCTTCCACAATCACGATCGCATCGTCGACCACGATGCCGATCGCCAGCACCAAGCCGAACAGCGTCAGGATGTTGATCGAGAATCCGAGCAGCGGCATGACGGCAAACGCGCCGATGATGGTCACGGGCACTGTGGTCGCCGGCACGAGCACCGCTCGCCAGTCTTGCAGGAAGACCAGGATGACGATCAGCACCAGGATGCCGGCTTCGATCAACGTCTTGTAAACTTCGTGAATCGCCGAGCCGACGAACCGGGTCGTGTCGAACGGAATGTCGTAACGCATCCCCTTGGGAAACGATTTACTAAGCTCCTCTACCGCAGCGCGAACGCGGTCCGCCACGTCCAGCGCGTTGGCTTCAGGCAACTGATAGATCAGGATGCTGGCCGATTCGAGCCCTTGTCGTTGCGTGAATTGATCGTAGCTTTGAGCGCCCAGCTCGACGCGAGCCACATCGCGCAGGTAAGTGACGTCGCCATCTCCGTCGCTTTTGACGACGATCTGTTCGAACTGCTCAGGTTCCGACAAGCGGCCCATCGAGCTGATCGCGTACTGAAACGCTTTCTTGTCGCGCATGGGCTGCTGCGAGATCTGGCCGGCTGCGACTTGCACGTTTTGAGCGCGGAGGGCGGCGATCAGCTCGGTCGTCGTCAAACCGCGAGCGTCGAGCTTGGTGGGATCGACCCAGATGCGCATTGCATAAGCGCCGCTGCCGCTGACGGTGACTTCACCGAC
>JBQCEI010000134.1:0-2735 GCA_051960375.1 Aureliella sp.
CGCTTGCAGGAGTTGCAGTGGCTGGGCGCGATCCAAACCGGCGATGAGTTGCTCGGCTCCATCGCGGCTCAGCTTTACACGCTGCAGTGCCCTGGCCGCGTCGGCCGTTGCATCGGCACTCGGCTCACCGCGCGAATCTTGCTCGCCCAGGAAACCGGCGACGAGCAGTTGCTCCAGGGCGCGATCGGGCAACTGCGAACCGGCGGGCAAAGCGCTCAGCAAGCGGAACTTCGCCGCGGGCGATTCTTGCTTCGCGCTGAGCGACAGGATGGCTTCTCGCAGCGCGGCGGCATCGGCGGGCTCGGGTGTCATCGAGGCCAGCCAGGCAACTATGCCTTCCCTCGCATCGCCTTCGGATTTTTTCAGCAGGGCTAATAGCCCGTCGAGCCATGCGTGCGGAATCGGCTTGTTGTGAATTCCGCCGAGCGTCTCGATGAGAGCCTGCTGATCGGCGGACGAAGAACGGCTTGCTTCCGACAGCCGCCGGCCGATCGCTTCAATGATTTCCGGCGCGCCGCTCCAAGCTGCCAGCACTTGGCTTGCGCTGTCGCGCAGTTCCGCGTTGCTCAGCGATCGGCTCCATACTGCTTGCAGAGCCTCGCTATACTTCGCAGCCCACTCGGGGTGAGCGGCCGCGATGTCGGCAGCGCACTTGCGCAGGCTCGCATCTTCCGAAGTCAAAACAGCCAGGATGTCGGGCGGGTTCAGCAAGTCGCTGCGCCCCGGCTGGTCGATCGCGATCAGCTCCGCTCGATTGACGGCGTCGCTGGAACTTCTCGCCAGCAAGCGTTCTGGATGATCGAGCTCAATCAAGGCGTAGATCAACGAGTGCTCTAGGTAACGATCGTCGCCTGCACTCTCGAGCGCGTGGAGCAGCACGGGAATCGAGTCTGCTGAACCGAGCCGGCCGATCGCTTCGGCCAAGGCGCGTTTCACCTGCGGCTCGGTTTCTCGCGACAGCGCCTCTTGAAGCGGCGCGGCGACATCGGCGACGCGCTGCACCGAGATCGCGTGAGCTGCGATTTGACGCAGCGAAGGCTCGGACGAATTGAGCGCCTTGATCAGCTCTGCCTGCGCCTCGGCGGAATTGATGCGGCAGAGTCTCCACAGAGCGGCTTGTCGATCGCGTAGCGGTTGCTGCTGATCGCCGACGATCTGGGCAGCTTGTTGGCTGTTCAGGTCATCCCAGCGCTTGGGCTTCGACGGGGCGCGTTCTTGCCGAGTGGTGTTGCTGGTCAAGCGATAGATACCGCCCAGCGCGATTGCCTGATTGACTCCCGAGCTGGGGCAACACAGGTTGTACCAGCCCCCGGTGTCGATCACCAACAAGCTGCCATCGGGCGCTTCGATGATATCGGTCGGATGGAAATCGATGCGCTCCGAACTGACCAGCTCGCGATCTTCGGTGACGAAGCCGGCACCTTGCGGCATCAACGTGTGAGCGGTGACTTTGTGCAGGTTGAACTGAGCCGCGACGAGCGTGTCGGTCCCTTGAGACGGGCCGAGCAATCGCGTCGACTCCAAGCAGATAAGGCCGCTCGGTGCAGCCGGGCCCAGGTGGGTCATGATCGGCATCAAGTCGCCGGTGCGCTTGTGACCGCTGAGCACATCGTGCGGCTTGCCATACACGCCACCGTAGACCGCGTGCGCGATCCCGTCGCGCTTGCCGGCGGCGGGATACTGCAGGAAGGTGCTGGTGAAAAAGCGTTCGCCCGTGTGGATCATGGCCATCTCGACCGGATTGTCCATACCGCCGGTCATCACCGGTTCGATCGGGCCCCCTTCGAAACGCCTGCGGAAGATATGAGCCGCTCGCGTGACCAGGTCTTTGCCCGAGATGAGCGTGTGGTGCTGCTCGGCGAACGCTCCTTTGCACCAGTAGATCCAGCCATCGCGGCCGAGGTACGGACCATGCAAGTCGTTGGCGCAGCCGGTGATCGTGCCGGGATCGAACCACACTTCGCGATCTTCGCACACGCCGTCGCCATCCTTGTCGGTCAGCTTCCAAATCTGCGGAGGAGCGCAGACGAGCAAGGAGTTGCCGATGCACAGAACTCCTTCGGGGAATGCGAGTTTATCCGCAGCGACGATACGCTTATCGAACTTGCCATCGCCGTTGGTATCGACCAGCCGGACGATTCGGTGCAGCAGCTGTTTGTTGTGCTCGACGATCGGCTTGGCGACTCCGCCGCATTCGATCACGACCAGCCGCCCCTCGGAATCCCAATCGGCCACGATCGGCCACTTGATCAGCTCCGCCCCGGCGACCGATTCGATCTCCAGCCCGGGATCGACGCGCAGGGCCATGCCTCCCACATCGCGCACGGTCGCTTCCTGCGAACGAACCGAACCGGTTGGAATGAGTGAAGCACCGATGAAACATGCTGTCCAACGCAGCAGTCCCAAAGCGTTGATCCGATAGCGACCCATAACCGCGGGCTCCTCGAAGAGGGGAAGGCGAACACCAACCGCATCAGTGTAGCAGGAACGGCACGGGCTTTTTTCCGAGGGGCGGTTTTTGCCCAGCAACCCGACGCGTAAGCGAGGGACTAACCCGCCACTACGGCCCGCTAAACAATCGTCTGTCCGCCAAGGCTGAACACATCGCCGCTCCGGCCCCTCACCCCCCGGCCCTGGCCTGATAAAAAGTTGTCGCTTGCGGTTAAGAGATTGTTCCCAAGCTGTTGCGCACTGCAGGCTGTTAATGCGGCCCGGAGGGCCCGCCGTCAGTAGCC
>JBQCEI010000135.1:0-3423 GCA_051960375.1 Aureliella sp.
GATCTCGCGATCGAACATGGTGTGACACGCCAAGCAGCCGCGCGTGTCGAAAAGTTTTTTGCCTTCGGCAGCATCGGGCTTGGTGCGCGGCGGCTGCTTGTTTCCGGTCGACGCCGTTTTGTTGCGACTCTTCTCCGGCGCAGGTCGTTTGCCGGCTGGCTCGCTATGGGGCTTGAGTGGTTGCGACGCCGACCAGAGCGCCGCCGCGATATCGGCGGCTTCGCGACGCGCAAGTCCGAAGTGCGGCATGCGGCGATCGATCGAATCATCCTCCGTGTCTTCGTCGTCCTCGCTTGGGAGGGCGGCTTTGTCCGACGCGAGCCAACTTTGAAGCCACTTCGGGTTGAGGTTGCCGTCGAGCCGCGTCAGCTCGGGCGCCGGGACACCGCTGGGAAGCTGCGACGATTCATGGCAGGCCGTGCAGCGCAGTGCATACGCCAGCAAGCGTCCGCGCTCGTAATCATCGCTGGGCGTCTCCGACGAAGCGTGCGTCAGATAACGCTCCGATATCGGCTCGAGTTGAAAGCCGGGCCCTTGCCAGTACAGCCCGATTTTGCCCGCCGGAGCGAGACTCTCGTAGCGGAGTTCGAGCAGATGAACTCCGAAGTTCAATTCGACCGGCGAGCTCGCAACCCAAGCGCCTTGCCGGCTCTCGCCGCGGGCGATTTCCTTGCCGTCGAGAGTGAGAATCGCTTTGCCGCTGAGAAAGATGTGCAGCTGATAGTTGCCTTCGGTATTCACTTCGAGAGCGCCTTGCCAAGTGACTTCGACCGGATCGCCGTCGGCCAGCCGCTGGTCGAACTGAGGGGGACGCTCCCAAGCATGCTGCATGAGCAAGTCGACGCGCTTGTCGGTTTCGCTCTGCCCGCCGCGACTGGCAAAGCTGGCCACCAATCCCGGCAGCCGCGGCGGCAGATCGCCGTCGGCCGCCTGCGCTACTCCGCGGCTGAACGCGGCGACGAAAGACGTCGCGAGAAAAAGCGCGAGGAGAATAGACAGATGTTTTTTGAGCATGTTGGGCGCTTGCATCGTTGGGATGGACGTCGGGCAGACGAGGAAGGGGGCGGTGGATCAACGGAGCGGGGTTGGTTGGAGCGACGCGCGTGAGGCTTCCAGCTGCGCGGGCACCACTGCTCAGTGTACCTTGCCCGGAAAGCGCGCAAAACGCATTGAGGGGACGTGGTGCGTCGGTCAAAAGCACAGCGGCTTAATTCGCCCCGGGCTACTGACGACGGCCCCTCTGGGGCGATTTGCGCGGATAGCATTTGTGACACCGCGACTGCTAACGTGACGCGGGCACGAATCGCCCGAAGAAGACGGCCGCCAGAGAACGCCTTGGCCGGCGTTATCCCCTCTGCAGAAGAGCCATGGGAATATTTTTCAACAATCCCGGTTGGTACCTTGGCCCATTGGGGGCGTGAGCGAATAATTGGCGTATTGGTTGGGAGCGGTCGGCCGTTGAGGGGCCACACCTGTTGCAGGGGTGGTTACGGTCGACCGCTCTCTCTTTTTGCAATCGCAGCAGTCGGTTGCAGGCGACTGTGCTGTTCGTTGTGGGAAGAGCGAAGACCTGCGACATTTGTACTTCTGAAAGTAAGAAATACCGGGCGGTTCTAAGCGGTGCGGTGGGAGCTCGCGTTGTTCCGCTGAAAACCGTCGACGACCGCCCTGTGGCCAGTCAAAGGCCGCACCAATTACTCCGCCGGGCAGCTCGCGGCGTCGCATAGCGGAACGATCTTGCTCTCGGAGCGGAGCACCTGCCCGATCGTCACTCCGGCGAATGCCTTTTCGGTCGCAGCGTAGGCGCGGTCGAGTTCTTGGTGCAGCGGGCAAAGCTGCGTGTGCGATGGCAGGCCCAGCGGGCAATGCCGGATGCGTTCCAACGGTGCCACCGCGTTGACGACATCGAGGATCGTGATCGAGTCGGCCGAGTGAGCCAGCGAGTAGCCGCCCCCCGGCCCGGGACGCGAACGCACCAGGTTGGCTTTCGCCAGGTCCTGGAGCACCTTGTGGAGGTAGCGGCGCGGAACTTTGGTCTGCTCTGCCAAGTGGTCGGCCGACTCGGCCTTGTCCGGCTCACCGGCCAGACATGCCTCGGTCCGCAAAGCGTATTCGGCTGTTTTGGACAACATAAAATTATTCTCCCTCACCTTGCTCTAATTCTATACCTCAGCGTGAAGGACTCAACAGCCGTTTTTGGTGCGCGGCGTGCAAAGCCGCTACGATGAAGCCGGTCGGCGGCGGGAAACGTCGCTGGAAGCAATTGGTTTCATAGATAAGGAATAGCAACCGATGGCGATCGCGCATTGCAAACCGGGTGAAGTGGTTGATTTGTCGCTGGGCGAGAATCTGGCCAGCTCGAAGACGACCACGCTGGTCAAGACCGAGGATCTGGAAGTGATTCGCTTGGTGCTCCCAGCCGGCAAAGAAATCCCGACTCACAAAGCTCCCGGCGAGATTACGGTGCAGTGCATCGATGGACGCGTAGCCTTCACAGCCGACGGCAAGACCGCGGAGCTTGCCGCGGGCCAAATGCTGTATTTGACCGCTGGCGAGCCGCACGCGGTCAAGGCGCTCGAAGCCTCCTCGGTGCTGGTGACGATTTTGCTCAAGGGAAAGAAGGGGGAGTAAGCCGCGGAGCTCCCCGGTTCCTGAGCACCAGGGGGCCCGGCATTTGCTTCGGTCCATCTCTTCTGTGCTTAGCTCTTGCGCTGCCGCGTGCCGGCTGATTACTTCAATCCGGCTGCTCGAGCTAAGGATGTTTCCCGTCTCGTTAGAGGAGCCGAGCGATGATCCCTGCGACTAGCTTACGCGTGCCGATGCAGACCAGCGATGAGATCAACCAACGCATCCGAGAGGAGATGCACGCGAGGGTCGCGCAGTACCGCGATGCGTCCGCCGGAGCGATCACGCGGCGCCTCGAAGAACTCGACCAGGAGTGGGATGTCGAGCGCGTGCTGGAAGCCAACGCGGCCAGCATCGCATTCACCGGTTGTCTTTTGACCGCGGCGGTCGATCGCCGCTGGATTTTCTTGCCGCTGGCGGTGACGGCCTTTCTGTTCCAGCACGCCGTTCAAGGTTGGTGCCCGCCGCTGCCGATCATCCGTCAGCTCGGCGTGCGCACGATGCGCGAGATCGACGAAGAACGCTTCGCTCTCAAAGCCTTGCGCGGCGACTTCGCGACGACGCTTGACAGCGCTGCTGCATCCGGTTGGGCGGCTCCGGCTGCCACAGCAGAGCGAAAAGCGCAGCAAGCAGTGGAGGCGGTACGCGGTTGATTGAAATTGCCGACGTGTCAGAACATCACGCGGCGATCGACCTGCGGCATTGTCGAAGGCTTTGTCGGCGGCTGGATCTTTCGGCGCGTCGGTGTCACCGGCTCTTTAATCTCGATTTTATGGTCGTCGCAATCCTCCGTTGACT
>JBQCEI010000136.1:0-2431 GCA_051960375.1 Aureliella sp.
AAGTTTATGGCGTTCATCGGCCCGATCGCTTTGCGATGTCGGACTATGTTGCAAAAGTTTTCCGTGGACGTTGGAGTGGCGTTGGAACGCTTGCCAGCCCTTCGGCCGCTTGAAACTTCGAAGCAGAAGACACTGGCATAGCCAGTGCCACAGTGCGAAACGCGCAACTTCAAAACTTACGCCTCGGGTTACAAAAAGAGCGCACCGCTGGGTCGAAAAGGACGCGAGTCCTTATTTCAGCTCGCGAAAGCTGCTCCAGCTGAGATAGCCCAGGCCGCCCGCGCACAGCATAAAGATGATGTCCATCATCACGTTGGACATCTTGAACGGCGCAAAGGAGAGCATCCCTAACATGCCGAAAAGCAAGTCGAGAAAAAAGATCAGGAAGACGAGGATGGCAATAACCAATCCCGTCAGGCACAATGCTTTGGGCATCAACCAACCTCGGAAGCTCGTCACGGAGGAGATTTGGGCCATGTGGGCTCCAGCGTAGTATAGTCCAGTTTCCCGGGCTGTCACCTGGACTGCCCAGGCTCCCTATTTTCATTCCGGAAGGCCCTGCAAGACGCAACGTTATGACCGACACGAACCCACTGTTCAAGCACCCAGGGGCCGCCGGCGCGGGGCAAAATTGGGTGGGAAGCCTGCGCGAGCAGATGCCGATCGTCGGGCGCTGGGCCTATTTCGATCATGCCGCCGTCGCTCCCCTGCCCGCCTCGAGCGCGGCGGCGCTGGCCGGTTATGCGGGCGAAGCAAGCCAGTCGGGCGATACCGTGTGGCTCCAGTGGAGCGGCCGCGTCGAACAGCTCCGCGCGGGGTTGGCTGAATGGTTGGGAGCGACTAGCGAAGAAATCGCGCTGGTTCCCAACACGACCGTCGGCATCGGCCTGGTCGCCGAAGGCTGGCGGTGGCAGCCTGGTGACAGCGTCGTCGTGCCGGCCAACGAGTTCCCGTCGAACCTGGTTCCATGGCGTCATCTGGCTCGCCGCGGCGTCGAGGTGCGCGAAGTGCCCGTCCCCGCGTCGGGGCGGCTCGAGCTCGAGTCGATCCTGGAAGCGGTCGATGCAACGACGCGGCTGGTCGCGCTGAGCTGGGTTGGATTCGCTTCGGGCTGGCGCATCGACGTGGCCCGTTTCTGCGAAGCGATTCATGGGCGCGGCGCGCTCGTTTTTCTCGATGCCATCCAGGGGCTCGGCGCGTTTCCGCTCGATGTCGCGGCCACCGGAGTCGACTTCGTGGCGGCCGACGGACATAAATGGATGCTTGGACCTGAAGGAGCCGGCGTGCTGTACGTCCGCCGCGAGCATCTCGAGCGGCTCGATCCGCTGATGATCGGCTGGCACAGCCTCGACGAGCGCTACGCGTTCGACCCGGCCGGAACCAAACTCAAGGCGACCGCCGCTCGCTTCGAGGGAGGCTCGGCCAACATCGCGGGTTTTCTCGGCTTCGAACGCAGCGTAAGGTTACTGCTCGATCACCGAGCGCATGAGCCAGGCAGCGGTTTTGCCGAGGCGATTCTCGCCAACGTAGCTGAAATCGAACAGGCGCTGCGCAGCGCGGGCTGTGACGTATTCTTGCCTGAGTCGGCCGAACATCGCAGCGGCATCTTGAGCGTCAGTTGGCCCGGCGCCGATCTGGCGGCGGTTCGCAAGTTCTGTCTCGCGCGCGGTGTGGTGACGAGCGTTCGCGCGGGCCGCTTGCGAGTCAGCACGCATGCGTACAACAATAGCGACGACATTCAGCGCCTGGTTGAAGCGATCCGGGACTGCATGCGCGACCCTCCTCTGCATGGATAACATGGACAAATCGAAATCTCATCATCACGCCCGCGTGGCCGTCTACACCGGCTCGTTCGATCCGGTAACGCTCGGCCATCTGCACATCATCGAGCGGGCTGCCAAGCTGTTCGACAAATTGATCGTCGGCATCGGCTTCAACGCCGAAAAGAAATCGCTGTTCACTCCCGAGGAACGCGTCGAGCTGATCACGCGGGTGGTCAAAGAGTTTGATAACGTCGAAGTGAAGAGCTTTGATGGGCTGGCAGTGAAGTTTGTGCGCAGCTGCGACGCACGCGTCATGGTCCGCGGCGTGCGGCCGCTGACCGACATCGCCGGCGAGTTCACGATGATGATGGCCAACCGGCAACTGGACGCCGACGTGGAAACCGTCTTTCTAATGGCCGACGAAGAGTACGCTCACGTGTCGAGTTCGTTGATCAAACAGATCGCTCTGCTGAGCGACGACAAGATGCTGCAGCGCTTCGTACCTCGTCCGATCATCAAGCCGCTACGCCAAAAGCTGCAGGCGCAGGGCTAGGATGAAGAGACTGGAAACACAGAGACACAGAGAGCACGAGGAAAGTCTTCGTGTGCCACTGGCCTGAGCCAGTGTCTTCTTTTTCGAAGTGTGAAGCCTTGGCGCGAAAGGCAAT
>JBQCEI010000137.1:0-15583 GCA_051960375.1 Aureliella sp.
TCGACCGGAATCTTCAGCTCGAGGCGTTGGCCCAGCCTGTATTTCCAGTTGATGAAGCGTTGGCCCTCGGCATTGGTCGTGTCGCTGAGCACTTCGTTGGGCAGCTCGACGAAGATGGAAAGCTTGCGCGACGTCGGATCGATCGAATTGCCGACGAAAGCAATCTTGAGGCCAGCTACCGTGCCATTGCCGGCAGCCTCCGGAAACTCGGCCGATACAGTCCAACCCTGCTGGGCGGCTGCGGAGACAGCCGCTACATCTTGCTCGAATGCTTTGCCCTCGATGTAGAGCCGGCTGAAATCGGAGAGCGTGCACAGCTTTTCGCCGGCCGCCACCGATTGCCCCTTTTGGACGAGTAAGTCTTCGATCACGAGCGGATGAGCCTGTGGAACCTGCGGTGCCGTAGGCTGGGATGGAATTAAGGACTGCGCCTGGGCCGAGACGGGACGATAGGGCGTTTGACTCAGTCGCATCTCTTCCTTCTCGCTATGCCGATCGAGATCGGGAGCGACGATTTGCAGGTCTTGCAGCAGCTTGCCTTGCTGGCCGATGGCATCGACCTGTCGATCCGACAAGCCATGCAAACGCAGAGCTTCGCGCTGGGCCCGCAGGGAGGCTTCGAGCTTCTCCTTGGCGTAACGGCGGTCGAGCAGCGACTTTCCGGAGATGGCGCCCGACTGGGCCGCTTGCTCCAAGCGAGCCACCTCGCGGTTCTCGACCTCCAGTTCGCTGAGCGTTTTCAAATACAGCGTCTGCGTTTCGACCAGATCTTCGTAGGTCAGCCGCACATCGAATAGCAGATTGCCCGGCATGACCGCTTCACCGGTGACGGCATGGACGTGCGTGACGATTCCACTGAGCGGCGAGGAGACGACGATCTGGCTTCGTCCGGGCTTGGGCACGATCACCGCGGGCACGGAGATAGTGCGCCAAAAAGTAGTTAATTGAATCGGCCTCGCGTAATCGGCGGTGAGTCCCAAATTGGCGCGAGCCTGCGGGGTCAATTCGAGCGACGATTCTTCGCTATGACCAGGTTCATGCGCATCGTCATGCCCCGCGTGGCCTTCTGCCCCGTGGTCATGACCGGCATGATCTCCTCCGCCTTCGACGTCAGCTGCGGCGTTGCGCCGCGCGGCGAGCGTTGCATCCACCCAGCCCGACATAGCAGGCCACCACCACGGATACGACATACCCACCACTACGATTACCAAAGCCGCGACGGCGACCTTGATCCAGGTAGTCTTTGAAATGTTCGATAACATAACGGCACTTGCCTAAGGATGATTGTCAATGAACTGTAGATACTCAGTGGGCTGTTTAGGAAACCCGTTGCATCAGCGCGGGACACCTGCCGTGGGGCCTGGCGAAAACCGCTGTTTCTCCAAGGGAAAATGACAGCCGTTCAAAAGGGTCAGATGCGGTGAGCGTCCACGGCACTGCTATCCCCCGCTTGCGCGTCGGGTTACACGAGATCGCAGCTTTAGAACTAGCGAAGCGCGCGGAGATCCCTGGTAAGTCAAACGGCTAACTAACTCGCTGCGGACAAAGAAGACGCCGCTCGAGCGATCAAACCTGCCAAGTTTGAAGAAGGGCGCAGAGCGCGACCGAAGTGCGAGAGCGCACACAAGAGGCTTCCGCGGCTGAGCTGTGAGACTCAAGCTGCAAAAGAATGCGCTTCGCTGGGGTGTGCGTTAAAGTTGTATCAAGCGCGAGCAGAAGCATAGGGAGCTGAACCGACGTGCAATCGCCGGCTACATAGGTGCAGGCGATGCCTTGACAATTCCCCGAATCGTCGCAGGGGCATGAGTCATCGGAGGCGGGTACTGTGTCGGGAGAGTGAGAATGACCAGCCGGCGTGTGCGCATTTTGATGGCCGGCTTGGTGCACCTTGCTGCCGCAGCATGCCTTGTTATGGCAAGCGCTTTGCGGGCCTTTCGCAACTGCGCAAGTTTGGCCACTCGCGGCAGAAATTCCTGCCTCAGGATAGCCAAGCGCATGTCCATGATGGCCACAGCATCCCAGCACGGCATGCGCGGCAAACGCGAGCAACGTCAGGATATGTGTGGCGGATGGAAACACTGTAGACCAGCCGTAAAAATGGGTAGCAAGGGCAACCAGGAATTGTTTCGATCGCTTGCGATCCGGTCAAGCCCGCCGAATGTAACTGCGGCGGGCGATTTATGTAAATGGCACTAGTAGTTTCGCGGTTCGCCGAGCGGCACTATTGCTGGCTAAAGGTCTGTCCGCGAAGGCTGTCATCGCCGCTTTGATCGATCACTGGATCAAGCGCGCCGGTCAGGACGAAGCCATCGAGTTTGGCCTGAGCCTGGGCCAATTGCGTTTGGGCAGCAACGTATTGAAGGTTGGTATCGAAGTAAGTTCGACGAGCGACCAGGACTTGGATAAAACTCGTCTCGCCCGACTGATACGCGAGCTCGGCCAGCTTCAAGCCCTCGGCGGCGCTGGGAAGTATCTCCTGGGAATACTTGGCGACTGCCGCGGAAGCCGTCTCAAAGTCGCGCGAGACAATTGCCAGGCGAGCTTTGATCGCGTTTTCAATGCGTTGCATTTCCAGCGTCGCGCGAGTGAATTCGGCTCGAGCGGCAGCAATGTTCCCCTGATTCTTGTTGAAAACCGGAATTGGCGCACCGACCTGCAGATTGATGATGCTCGCATTGGTGCCGTTGTCGACGCCGGCGGCGAGCTGCGTCGTCACATTGGGTATGGCTTGAACCTCCTGGCGTTCAAGATTGGCCCGTGCCCGGTTCACGCGTGCCTGAGCTGCACTGTATTCCGGGCTGGCAGAGACTAGTGAAGCACCGAGCTGGTCCCAGTTGATCGCCTGGAAATCGTGAGGCAATTCGCCTTCGAGTTCGGTTTGCTGGAGCGTCGGGTTTCCGGTCAGCGCTGCCAGTTGGCGCCAAACGGCAGCCTGAGTCTGAAGGGCTTGCTGTAAAGCGAGTTCGACTTCGCTGCGCTGGACGCTCGATTGCAGGACGTCGACCTGAGAGCCTTCCATAGCTTGCTTGCGGAGTTGGGCCAGCTTTAGGCCCTGGTTTACCACACCCCGGAACTCTTGGATGAGGGCGATGCGTTTTTGAGCGGCTAGCGCATCGTAGAACGCGGTGCGCACATCAGTGGCCACGCGCATGCGCTGCGCTTCGAGCTCGAGCAATTGCGCTCGTACGGCGGCGTTGAGCACTTGACGGTTGAGCTGGAGTTTGCCACCAGTGACGAACTCTTGCTCGACAAACGCCATGTGCTGGTCGGTGCCTTTGTCGGCGATCTGCTGCCCCTGGTAGCCAGCCGTCGGGTTGGCGCGGAGGCCGACTTGCGTGCGGAAGCCGGCGGCCTTTTGAGTTGTCGCCGCTAGTTCGCGAATCGTCGGATTGTTGGCCATGGCCATCGACTCCAGATCCTGGAGCGTCATGCGCCCCGGGGCTGGTTCGGCCACAGGCGGGTGCACCATTTCCGCATCGCTGGCCGTCGGCGGGACGGGGGCGGGAACGGTAACTGCGGCAGGTGGTGTTTCTGCTTTCTGAGCTACCACCGCCGAATGAGCCGCGGGGACGACGGCTGCGCCCGCCGCTGGGTCGGTTGCTGCCGCAGGCACGCTACTCGCCGCTGGCGGCTTCGGCTTGGTCGCTGCGATAGGTTCACTAGCAGGCCATGGTTGGCCATCGGCCGGCGAATTCTTTCGAAACGGTGTGGTGGTGCCACAGCCGGTGGCGGCCACCATCGAAAGCAACCAGATGCCGACGCGCGGCGCAGGATGAGTAGTGCACACGATGACCTCGAACGGGTAATTGCCTGGAGCAGATTCGATACTTAAGAAAGCCACGTCGTGTCGTGGCTGAGCTCAAATCCTGAGGGGCAATATTCGCCAGTCTGAAGAGCTCGTGCACCGGTGGACGAACCTGTTGCCAGTCGTGCCGGAGACAGCGCACCGCGCGTGAGCGCACGGCTGTGAAAAAGCGCACGCATCGAGATTGGCGTTAGCAAACGGTCTGAGCGCCGACTTCCCTACGCCACGGCACACCGGGCACTCTGGACTTTTGCACGGTCCGCAAGGCTGTACGCCGTCGGAACTATGAGTGTCCGTTGCATGGCTGCAGCAGTGATGAGCGCATCCAACATGCTCCGCCACGCCTTCCACTTCAAATTTGCCGTGATGACACAGGCAAATGTGGGAAGGCAGCAGCGTCAATAGCCAAGCCACCATCGCGAGCATGCGACTTATTTTCGAGAGCGGCTTGACCATGATCGGGACTCGGAATGCGCAGCGTTTCATTAAGTCTATCCGTTGCTCTGATCGGCTAATCTGGCACTGGGCAATGCGGCGTTTTGCGAGAAAAGTGCGAGAGAAGCGTCGACGCCTTGGCTACTTTTCGCAGTCTGCGTAGCCTGTCTCTGATGCGGCGCACCATCGAGTCTGTCTGCAAAATTCTGCACAATCTCGCGAAACGCTAGCGGAATTTCCTTGACCCTCTACCGCGCGGCATCTCCAATCTTCCGCGAGGGGTAAAAACTTCTTTTCATCAGGAGAGACCATGAAGATTTCGTTTCTGGTTGTGGCTACGGCTGTTGTTTCGATGGCTGCAGCGCTTCCGCTCCAGGCCCAGCACCTCCATCAGCACGGCAACCATTTTGACGAGCATCAGAACGTGCCACACTTACATGATCCCGCAGGCCATATGATCGATGGCTCGGGGCATCATATCAATGGAGATGGCCGTCACACTGGCTGGACTGGCGTCTATGAGAACGGCTCCTACAACAGTCCATGGAACAGTTATTACCCTTCGTATCCAACGTATCCCTCTTACGCGACGCCTACGTATGTGCCGAGCTATACGCCAGCGCCGAATGTCGCCTCTCCGGCTCCTTACACCACGAACCGGATTCCTATCCCGGCCGTACCAAGCGGGGGCAAGTTCGTCTTGACCAACCCGCGCGACAGCGGCGGTCCGATTCAGTACTGGCTCAATGAGTACACTTATACGATCGGCCCGGGAGAGTCTCAAACGGTTGCGATCGATCGGGACTGGGTAATCAAGTTTGATAATGGATTGAACCGAATCGTGTCGTACCGACTGCAGGATGGCAGCTACGAGTTCACCGTCTCGCCACAAACAGGCTGGGATGTCGCCCGACGCGTCGCCGCGGCCCCAGCTGTGCCCGGGGTTGCCAGGGCCGCTGTCGCGCCCCGTCTTTCGGGCAACGCGATCCCTGGTTCGCTCGGCAGTGCACCGCCTCCGAACACGCTCGGCCTGCCGCAATAGAGACATACGAACTACTGGACTGTTTTCGCGACGCAGACCATTACGGGAGCAAGGCCCATTCGATTGGCTTTGCTCTTTTTCGTTGGTTAGGCCTTGGTCGCTGTGGCGCGACTTTTGCCCTTGGGGTTCGACGAGTTTGGCAAGTAAAGGCGTCGTAGCGCGGAGATTCGAAACCGCAGCGTCCAGAGCCGAATCCGGATATCCGCACACAGCGTCGAACATTCCTCGCGAACGCTAATCTGTATTGACCCATGCACAAGAAAACGAAGATCTCTTTAAATTTACTCTTGCCGGGAATCCCTGACGATCAGGACCGATGCGTTGAGCGTTTGATCGATAGCCTAAAGGCCAAGCGAGGCATAGCGGACGCTCACGTTATCCAGACGGACCATCCCGGGCCTGGAAAGCTGTGCATCCATTTTCGGCCCGACGAGCTCTCGGTAGCCGAAGTCGAGCAAGCCGCTCGGCGAGCCGGAGCGAAGCTCGACGCAGTGGTAGGTCACATTCTCTTGCGCAGCAGGCCGATGCACGCTCGGCTCGCCACCGCGCACACCGCAAAGCTGAACCAGAAGCCGGGCATCCTCGAAGCGGTTGTCGCGCCCGATGGCACGGTCCGCGTCGAGTTCGATAAGCGAGTGACTTCGGATGAAGCAATTCGCGCGCAGCTCAGCGCTCTTGGCCTCGAGCCAAGTCTTGCTGCGCTAAGGCTCGTCGCTCCCAAGGCCAGACAGCCGCGAGAACGCACAACGCACGAGGACCTAGTCGAGGTGGAGAAGACGCGCGCCGAAGCCAGTCGTATCGAACACGAGCACGAGCATGCCGAGGAGCCCTGCGAACACGGACCATGCCGACATGAGCACGGCGGAGTGTTTGGCCCGAATACCGAGCTGATTTTTGCGGTGGTGGGGGGAGTCTGCCTGCTCGTCGGTTGGGTCTTGTCGTTCTTTGAAGCCGTCTCGCATTGGGCGCCGTGGGCCTTTTATGTAGCTACCTACCTTTGCTGCGGCTGGTTCATGCTGCGCGAGGCGATCGAACGCCTGAGCACTGGCCGGTTCGAAATCGACTCGCTGATGATTATCGCCGCTGCCGGAGCAGCCTACCTGGACAAGTGGGCCGAAGGGGCTTTGTTGCTGTTCCTGTTCAGCATCGGTCACTCGCTGGAAAGTTTTGCGATGGGGCGAGCCAAACGAGCCATCGAAGCTCTGACCGAACTGGCCCCGCCGACGGCACTGGTCAAACGCAATGGTCAAACCGTCGAAACGCCGGTCGAGGAACTCGAGCTCGCAGATGTGGTCGTGGTCAAACCCAACGAACGCATCTCAGCCGACGGCTTTGTCGTCTCGGGCACCAGCAGCGTCAACCAGGCTCCTGTGACCGGTGAGAGCGTTCCCGTCGACAAGCAACCAGTCGATGATGTCGAGACCGCCAGTCGCCAGCCCGAGCGGCTCGATCAGAAGCATCGCGTGTATGCAGGCACGATCAACGGCAGCGGAACGCTCGAGATCCGCGTTATGCGTCTGGCTCGCGAGAACACGCTTGCTCGAGTGATCGAAATGGTCGGCCAGGCGGAGACTCGCATTTCGCCGACGCAAAAATTCACGACGCAGCTCGAGCGTTATTTCGTGCCCACAGTGCTTGTCTTCGTCGTGCTTTTGCTCTTCGCTTGGGTCGTCATCGACGAACCGTTCAGCGCTTCGCTGTATCGAGCGATGTCGGTCGTCGTCGCGGCCAGTCCGTGCGCGCTGGCCATCGCCACGCCGAGCGCGGTGCTAAGCGGTATTGCCCGCGCGGCCCGCGGCGGCGTGCTCGTCAAAGGAGGCGGACCACTTGAAAGCCTAGGCATCCTCGACTCGATCGCCTTCGACAAGACGGGCACGCTCACCGAAGGCAAGCCCCGGCTGACGGATGTGGTGACGATGAACGGAGTGAGCGAAAAAGATTTGCTGCAAGTCGCCGTGGCGGTCGAACAACTCAGCGATCATCCGCTGGCCGCTGCGGTCGTCAGGGACGGACGCGAGCGGCTGAACAATGACTTGAGTTTGACAGCGAGCCAGCTGCAGAGCGTCACCGGGCGCGGCGTCCGCGCGCAAGTCGCCGGCACCTCGGTCGCAATCGGTAAAGAGACCTTGTTCACTGACAGTGCTAAATTGCCAGAAGATGTGCGGGCTGCAGTCGAGCGACTGAAAGAGGCCGGAAGGACCACGATGATCGTCCGCCGCGACGATGAGTACTTCGGGGTGCTTGGGCTGATGGACACACCGCGCGAGGCCGCTAAAGAAGTCATCGCACACCTTCAGCGGCTCGGCGTCAAAAACATGACCATGCTTTCGGGTGACAATCAGCAAGTCGCCACTGCGGTCGCCAAGTCGGTTGGCTTGAACGACGCGCGAGGCGATCTCATGCCCGAGGACAAGGTTGAGCTGATCAAGCAAATGAGCCGCCAGCGCGGCGTGGCGATGGTCGGCGACGGAGTCAACGACGCGCCTGCCATGGCCAACGCTAGCCTCGGCATCGCCATGGGAGCCGCCGGCAGCGACGTAGCGCTCGAAACGGCCGACATCGCACTGATGGCCGACGACTTGACGCACTTGCCCTTCGCTGTGGGCCTCAGCCGTCAGACCAGTCGCATCATTCGCCAAAACCTCTGGATCAGTCTCGGTATGGTCGCCTTTCTCATTCCAGCCACACTCTTCGGCCTAAACCTCGGCCCAGCCGTCGTGTTGCACGAAGGCTCGACGCTCGTCGTAGTACTGAACGCGTTGCGATTACTTACGTTTGGCGTAAGTCGATTGTAAGCGACGCGAACTACAGCTAGGTACACGGCCGTGCTAGGAGCGCTTCGCCACTGATCGGACTTCGAACCAATGCCTGGCAAGACAAGTTGCCTTCCCATGGCCAGATCGGACGCCGACATGTGAATGAAGAAATCAACCACGGCGAGCATCTCATTCTATATAGGCGGCGTTAGCACGTAGCTGCCGTCATTGCATGGCATGGACGCAAGTTCGCTTCCTCATGGTTCCTTCGAGGACCAGGAGTCTTTTATGGCCAGGTTACTGACGATCGGATTGACGATTGTATCGGTTGTTGGCGTGGCAGCTGGTAAAGGGCAGGCGCAGACATCCTATGGCTCGCCTTGCTGCACAGGCTGCGGCGTCCCGGCAGCAAGCGTGCCGGTGGCCGCCCAGTCCTATCAGCGGTTCTCCTATTCCCCTGCCCCTGCGGGCGCGTCAAGCAGTGCCGCTTATTCTCAGTCGGTCCAAAGTTCTGTGCCGATGAACGGGCAGCCGCCCGTTCAGAGCTACCGCAACTACTCGTACGGTCCAAGCTATTCCGGCGGTCGAAGTTATTCGCAGAGCGTCGGCGAGCTCTGGCGATATCCCAAGGGCGATCCACGCCGCCAGATGCACTAAGGCCGAGAAGGCCGCACGCCTCGCAAAGTTGTTGTGATCTAGACGAAAAGCCAGCTATTAATTCCACAAACGTCCGCTTAAGTCTTGATGCGAACGCCTTCAATGTTCCGCGGTCAGCCTGCCAAAGTAAGCCGGTGAGCGGCCTTTTCGGCGGGCTGATTTATTTCGCAGCTTTGCGGACCATCGAGGCTTAGATGGTGGGCAAGGCGGCCAGGAAGGTTCTTTACTGATCTTGACCCGATTAAGCGAGCGGATGACAATGCCGTAATGGTCCGTGCAATTTTCTTTTTGCTTGTCGCCTTTCGGGTTACCGTTTGCCCCGTTGTCTGCGCTTCCGGCGGAGACTTCGGATACTGCTGCCATGGCTGCACGGTCCAAGCAGGCGATGCGCACAAGGATGAGTGCTCCGCTGAAAATCCGGCGTCTCAGTACTGCGACGAGCGACAAGCCATCGAATCGGGCTGCCAGTGTTGCAAGGATGAGGGCTTTGAGGACGCGGCACAGGATCGATTGGCGGACCCACTATTCGTCGGTCCTGACGTGCCGAGCGCACCAGCTCGTGAGGATGGCCTTTGCAATGGCGACTGCGCTTGCAAAGTCCTGCCCGAAAACGGCAAAGTACCAACTGATTCACGAGCTACATTGGTTGTAGCGACTTGGTATCGCTCTGACGCATCTCCTTGTGCGATCGGATTCTGTTCGCATCGTCACAATAATTCACGCATTACGAATCAGCCTGACGGCAAGGCGGTTCGTATCTCTCGCTGCTCTCTGCTGATTTGATTGCTCGCGGCTGCCTAGGCTGCTGCAGTTTCTTTGAGCGGTCGACGTTGCAACCTGCAACTAGTGGCGGCGCGCTCGCAGTCGATTCACTGAGCACCACGCAATTCTTTCGTACCCAATGGGACGAAGCTGACGATCGAAGCTTCGTTCATGCTGGGATTTAAGCTCCCAGTTGCAAATCATGTATCCGGCCCTCTCAAGGAGCCCATTCGTGAGCAAGAGCACAATTTCTGCAGCATCGCCTTCGCTCCCGCGTGAAGAGCGCCGCGGCGATCAACCCGGCAAAGCACCCGGCGGGCCCGCAATAACAAGAGTGGCCGCCGCTTTGCAAGGTAGCCTTAGCACGCTGCTCGTGCTGGCGGCATTCAGCGGGGTTTTCTACATCGGACACCAGTACCAGTGGCGAATGCCCAAGTTCAGCGCCTTGACTGGTAATGGATCGGCCGATGTCGACGATTGGTGCAAGGAGCATAACGTCCCTGAGTCGATCTGCGTCGAGTGCAATCCGAAGCTGATGCCCAAAGAGCCGGATTATGGCTTCTGCTTGCTCCATGGCCTGCACAATTGTCCGATCGAGCATCCCGATGTGGCACAGCTGAAAGAGACGCCGTCGCCGATGCTGCTCAAAGCCGCGTCCGCTCGAGCGATGCATGCCCTCGGAACTCTGCCGCGCAAAGAGAACAACAGCCGCTGCAAGCTCTACCAATCGCGAATCCAGTTCGCGTCGCTGGAATCGGTCGAGCAGGCTGGCGTCGAAGTCGATCTCGTGCAAGAGGGGCGAATCGTCGAAGCGATCGCAGCCAATGGTGAGATCATTTACGACCCGACGCGAAAAGCCAGCCTGGCATCGCGGCAACCCGGAAACGTGTGGGCCATTGAAAAGAATCTCGGCGACAAGGTCACGCGCGGGGAAGTGCTCGCCGTGATCGACGCCAAGGCAGTGGGCGAAGCGAAAACACAGCTCTTGCGTGCCCTCGCGGAAGAAAAACTGCAGCAACAAAACGTTGTTCGTCTAGAACAAGCCCGCGCCGCCATATCGGGCGCTAAGTTGCTCGAAGCCCAAGCGGCGCTTTCCAAGGCAACTGCGGATGTATTGAGCGCCGAGCAGATGCTGCGGAATTTGGGCATCCCGGTTCGAGCCGAGGAGCTTCGCAGCTTGGATGAAACGGCAGCTCTTCAAGCGCTTCGTATCCTAGGAATCCCGCCAGAGATTGGCGCACGGCTGGACGAATCGGCGGCGACTGCGAATCTGTTGCCCATCGTCGCTCCGATCGACGGCGTGGTGGTGCGCCGCGACGCGTCGCTCGGCGAGGTGGTCGATCCGACGCGTGTGCTTTTCGAAATCGCCGATACGCGGAACATGTGGTTGCAGCTGAGTGTGCCGCTGGAAAACCTCGATCATATTGCGGTCGGACAACAGGTGCAGTTCACAGCCGACGGAAGTCGTCGCACCATCGAGGGCCAACTCGACTGGATCAGCACGACGGCAGACCGGCATACGCGCATGATCCAGGCCCGTGCAACCCTGGCCAATGGCGACGGCAAGCTGCGCAACCAGACGTTTGGCACGGGCAAGATTGTACTGCGAGATGATCCCAGGGCAGTTGTCATCCCTAATAACGCGACGAACTGGGAAGGCTGTTGCCAGATCGTTTTCGTGCGTGACCGCCATTACTTTGAAAAGAGTAGCCCTAAGGTCTTTCACGTGCGCAGCGTGCGCTTGGGCGCTTCGCAAAATGGAGTGACCGAGGTGATCGCGGGCTTGTTGCCTGGCGAAGTCATCGCCACAGGCGGCAGCGACGTGCTGCGGGCGCAACTGCTGAAAAATGGACTGGGCGCAGGCTGCTGCGAGATGAATTAGGAGGCCTGGCATGCTCAACCGGATCATCGATTTCTCGCTGCGTCATCGCCTGACCGTGATTCTCGCCACGTTGGTTTTGGCCGTCGTCGGCGCGTTTTCGCTCGAGCAACTCGATATCGACGCGTTCCCAGACACGACGCCCGTTCAGGTGCAGATCAACACGAATGCGCCATCGCTGTCGTCGGAGGAAGTCGAACGGCAAATTACTTTTCCTGTCGAGCAAGCTATCAGTGGCTTGCCGGGACTGCAGGTGATGCGTTCGATCTCGAAGTTCGGCTTATCGCAGGTGACGGTACTGTTCGAAGACGGCGTCGATATCTATTTCGCCCGGCAATTGATCAACGAACGCCTGGCCACGGTAGAGTTGCCGACGGGAATCGAGCGCCCGCAAATGGGCCCTGTTTCAACCGGGCTGGGCGAAGTGTTTCATTATGTCCTGTCCTACGAAGGCGTCGACTTTTTCAATGTCAACGAAAGGGAACGCACGGCTCGCCTGACTGAACTGCGAACCATTCACGACTGGGTCGTCAAGCCGCAACTGCGCTCCGTGCCCGGCGTCGCAGAAGTCAACAGCTGGGGCGGCTATGAAAAGCAGTACCAGGTTCGTCTAGATCCCGACCGGCTGATTAAGCACTCGCTGACTTACGAACAAGTTGCTGACGCGATCGCTGCCAACAACCAAAACGTCGGAGGAGGCACGATCAACGATGGTAGTGAATTGCTGTTGGTCCATGGCGTTGGCCGCACTGTCAATCTCCAGCAGATCGAACAGATCGTTATCGCCGCTGAAGATGGAGTGCCGATTCGCGTTCGCGATGTAGCAGACGTTCAGATCGGCCACGAGATCCGCCGCGGTACGGTAACGGCCGATGGACGGGGCGAGGCGGTATTGGGCCTAGGCTTCATGCTCATGGGCGAGAACAGCCATGAAGTGACTTGGGCACTAAAGGAAAAGATCGAGCAGATCCGCACCACTTTGCCGCCTGGAGTCGCTCTGACGAGCGTTTACGATCGCACGGACCTGGTCGACCACGTGATTCACACGGTCCAAAAGAACCTATTCGAAGGCGGTTTGCTCGTCGTCGCCGTCTTGTTTGTGTTCCTGGGTAACTTGCGGGCCGGCCTGATTGTGGCCCTGGCGATTCCGCTGTCGATGCTCTTTGCGTTCACAGGCATGCTGAAGTTTGGGATCGCCGCGAGTCTGCTCAGCCTCGGGGCGATCGACTTCGGGTTGGTCGTCGATAGTTCGGTCGTCATGGTTGAGAACTGCGTGCGCCACCTCTCGAACGGCCTGGGCGGTCGCAGCCGTTTGCAAGTGATTCGCGACGCGGCGATCGAAGTCCGCAAGCCGACGATGTTTGGCGAACTGATCATCATGATCGTTTACTTGCCGATCCTCACGCTCGAAGGAGTCGAGGGCAAGTTGTTTCGTCCGATGGCTCTTACGGTCATCATGGCTCTGGCCGGATCGATGGTCCTGTCGCTGACGCTCATGCCGGTGCTGGCAAGCTTTATGCTGCCAAGTCGCATGCAAGAGGCCGAACCGCTGCTGGTCCGTATCCTCAAGCGAATGTATGCGCCGGTGCTGCGTTTCACAATGCATCACAAGACTGCGGTCATCGGCTTTGCGCTGTTGCTCCTGGTCAGTGTCTTTGGCTTGATTGCGCCGAACCTGGGCAGCGAATTCGTCCCGAGGCTTTCCGAAGGAGCTATCACGCTGAATGTCGTCCGGCTGGCTGGCACCAATCTGGAAGAGACGATTCGCTACAACACGCAGATGGAAAAGGTGCTGTTAGAAAAATTTCCTGATGAGATAGCGCACGTTTGGAGTCGCGTTGGCACCGCCGAGGTGGCGACCGATCCGATGGGAACCGAACTGACCGACCTGTTCATTACGCTGCGGCCGCGCGAGCAGTGGCAGCGCGCCGGAACTCAAGCAGAGTTGACACAGCTCGTCGAACGCGAGCTGCGGGACTTGCCCGGCCCCCGCTTGGCCTTTTCTCAGCCGATCGAGATGCGGATGAATGAGATGGTCTCGGGTGTGCGCGCCGACGTTGCAGCGATTCTCTACGGCGACGACCTCGACGTGATGGTCGAGAAGGCTTCGGAGATTGAACGCCTGCTCAAAAGAATTCCAGGCGCAACCGACGTTCGCGTCGAGCAGGTAACCGGTCAACCAGTGCTGCAAATCCGCCTCAAACAGGATGAGCTAGCGCGTTATGGCATCGCCGGCTCGCAGGTCATGGAACTTATCCGCTCGCTCGGTAGCCGTCATGTCGGTGAAGTATATGAAGGGCAGCTTCGCTTTCCGCTGATCATCCGCCTGCCGGAGCGTACTCGGGCAGGTGCGGAGGCGATCGCCTCGATCCTCGTTTCGACGGCCGACGGTCAGCGCATCCCGCTCTCGCGGCTGGCTGTGATTGAACGTGTCGAGGAATCGAACACGATCAAGCGCGAGTGGTATCAACGGCGGATCACGATCGAAGCCAACGTCCGCGGTCGCGATCTGGGCGGCTTTGTCGCCGACGCCCGCCGGTCCATCGATGAGAACGTGGCTCTGCCGCCGGGCCGCTACCGCGTGGAATGGGGCGGACAGTTTGAGAACCTGCAACGCGCCCAGCGGCGACTGATGATCGTCGTCCCGGTGGCCTTGTTAATGATTCTCGCGCTGCTCTACATGACCTATGGCAGTTGGGTTGATTCGCTGCGCGTGTTTACTGGCGTCCCCTTCGCCTGGATCGGCGGTATTATTGCCCTCTGGATGCGCGACATGCCTTTTTCCATTTCGGCGGCCGTTGGATTTATTGCCCTGTCAGGCGTGGCTGTTCTCGATGACATGCTGCTCGTCTCCACGATCCGGCAACTGCGCCGCCGCGGTCGTTCGCTAGACCAGGCGGTGGAGGAGGCCGCCATGACGCGGCTGCGTCCCATTTTGATGACGACACTCGTGGCAAGTCTTGGCTTTGTGCCTATGGCCTTCAGCACCGGTATGGGAGCCGAAGTGCAACGCCCACTGGCTACGGTCGTGATCGGCGGCGTGTGCAGCGCGATGATCATGAGTTTGCTGGTGCTGCGCGTCCTCTACGTCGTCTTCAATAAGCCCTCGCAAGGTGGCAATGACAAGGAGGATGACGACGACGACCAAAGCGACGAGCATATTCCCAGTGGTTTACCCTCCGAACTAGAACACAGACGCGCGTCTGAGCTGGTGTCGGTTTAGTTTCTCTTTCTTGGATCGGCGAGAATGCCGAAAAGGAACCGATTGATGAAGTCTTTGCTCAAGTCTCGTGCGTGGATGTTGGCAATGTGTCTAGCAGGGTTCATGGGGTTTGCCGGGTGCGATTCTGCAGTGAAAACCGGCGGCGACCAAGCCAGTGCGACAGCCACTCACGATGAACACGATCATGACCACGCGGGACACAACCATGACGAAGCCGCCCACGAGCACGGTGAGTGGTGGTGCGCTGAGCATGGTGTGCCTGAGGAAGAGTGCGCTCAGTGCGATAAATCGCTCGTAGCCAAGTTCAAAGAAGCTGGCGACTGGTGCGACAAACACAATCGTCCCGATTCCCAGTGCTTCATTTGCCATCCCGAGAATTTTGAAAAGTTCGCCGCGCGGTACGAAGCCAAGTACGGAGAAAAGCCCAAGATGCCCACTGAGTAAGGTGATTGCTCAGGAACCGACCGGAGTAGGGTGGCGAACCGTACCCTACGCCGGTCGTTCCGGGCAGGACGTGTGAGAGCTTGAGCATTCATCCGCAGCCACACAAGCGCTTGGCTATTAAAACCTCACTTCTGTGTACGCTCATGGTGCTCAATCAGCTTCCGGTGCTTAAGACGGATGGTCACTTGCCGTCCTTGGGCTGATTTCGAGGGTCGTCCTTGGCATCGACGTACTTAATGACCCAGGGCCCCATGCCATGGAACTGCGCCACCGTCTCTCCCTTGATCCAAACGAAGTGCGCCATATCCGGCTCCCAATAGCCGTATGTTCCGGCGGTCATCGCCTTGGTCGCTTGCTGATCAAATTTCTTTCCCATCCCGATGTTAAACGTGCCGGAGATAACCGTTACCCGTTCCATTTTGGGATGAGTGTGCGGCGGAATTCGGTAGCCATCGGGCGCCTGGACGCGGAACACAAATGGACCTTCCTTGCTCGGGTCGCCTTCAAGGATTGCGATCTTCGCCCCCTTGGGGAGCGACGGCGGGCCATCTTTCCATTCCAGCTTGTCGGGAGCGTTGAG
>JBQCEI010000138.1:0-4224 GCA_051960375.1 Aureliella sp.
GTTTTTATACATATTTAAGCCCGACACTCTTTCTACTGTTGTTTCGCCCCCCCCCCGCTCTTTGTGGGCCTTCGGGGGCGGGGGGGTGTGGGGCCGGAGCGGCGATATATCCAGCCATGCCAGACGAACGGTGGTTGCCGGGCACGGTGGCAGGTTCGTCCCTCGCTTACGTGTCGGGTTCCAAGAAGCTGCGAGGCGGAGCCTCGAAGACAGGGCGTTCCCAGGCAGAGCCTGGGAACGAGGGGCGGAAAGGTTGAGGGAGGGGGAGAGGTTATCGGATCGATTTCTCGGGAAGCTCGCTCTTGACCCCTTCGTCGAGCGGCAGCTTGTCGCGCTCGATGCCGGTCAGCTTCATTTGCCGGTCGAGTTCTGCGAGCAGCCGGTCGCGCTGCTGGGCATACTGAGGCTCCGCGATGAGATTGTTCAGCTCCAGCGGATCGTTGGCCACGTCGTACATCTCCATCAGATGTCGGTCTGGGCTGCCGTCGCCGTGCGGATAACGCACCAGTTTCCAGCGGTCGGTGCGCACGCCGCGGATGTTGGGCGTGTAGGGGAACTGCTTTTCATAGTTGTAGTGATACAGCCAAGCCTTGCGCCAATCTTCGTCTCCCACCGTGGCCAGCTTCACCAGCGATCGGCCGTGGATGTTCTCGAGCGGGGGTGCTTGGCACATTTCGAGGATGGTCGGGGCGACATCGACCGTCAGCACTTGCTCGCGCACGGTGCGGCCTTGGGTTTGAGCCAGTTGCGGCGCGTAGATGATCAGCGGGATGCGAATGCTCGCTTCGTGCATCGTTCGCTTGTCGACCATGCCATGCTCGCCTTCGAGCAAACCGTTGTCGCCCATGAAGACGATGATCGTGTTATCCAGTTCGCCGCGCTGCCGCAGCAGTTCGACCAGGCGTCCCATGCTGTCGTCGACGCTCAGGATCGTGCCCCAGTACGCGCGGACCATGCGTTCGAAGTCGAGCACGCCCGCGGCCGACGCGTCGGGGAACTCTTTGCGCCATTCGAACAGCGGCCCATAGATGCCATGCCACGTGTTCAAGCGCTGGCGAATCCAATCGGGCTTGCCTTGGAGGTGGTAAGCCGAATGCGGATAGTCGACATCGACATCGTCGAAGGCATCCTGGTATCGCGGTTCAGGAAAGTAGAAGCTGTGGGGCGCCTTGTGGCCGATCATCAGCAACCACGGCTTGTCGCTCGAACGTTTGCTGAGCCAGTCCTCGGCCATGTCGGTGACGACCGTCGTGTAATAGCCTGGCACGACGCGGCGTTCTTTGCCGTGGAAGCTGAATTCGGTGTCGAAGTATTTGCCTTGGCCTTTGTGAGTCACAAACCAATCGAAGCCCGGACGGGGCTCGTCGTTGTCCTCACCCATGTGCCACTTGCCCAGGTACGCCGTCTCATAGCCGCTCTGCTGCAGCCGCAGCGGAAAGCTTTGCAGCTTGGTCGGAAACTCGGTGAAGTTATCGGTGACGCCGTGAGCATGAGCGTACAAGCCGCTGAGGATCGACGCCCGGCTGGGCGAACAGAGGCTGGTCGTGCAGAAGGCGTTTTCGCAGTAGATGCCCTTGCGCGCCAGGGCGTCAATATTGGGAGTGCGAACGTGCGGGTGTCCGGCGACCGAGAGCGCGTTCCACCGCAAATCGTCGCACAACACAAACAGCACGTTGGGTCGCTTGTCGGCCGCCGACGCACAGTCGGCCCAACCGACGCAGACGAGCAGCAGTGCTGCCAAAGCGAATAGCGATCGTGCAATGGCGGGACAAGAGATGATCGGACAAGAATTCAGTTTTGCTTTCATAGTTGCTCTCTGTACTTTCTTCTTCGCGCTCTCGGCACTCGGGTGGCACTGGCTCTGCCAGTGTCTTCAGTTGGAATTGTTTAGGCTAGAAATCGACATAGGCGTTCCAACGCAGGTGCGGTCTGTGCGATCGGGAGGGGGCTGAATACGCCTTCGCGTTGGAGAGCTGCAAGTGTTGTAGTAAACCTCCCAACTTCGAACAGGAGACACTGGCAGAGCCAGTGCCACACGACCGCTGCAATCTCCGCGGTAAAAACGGGCTTTTCTAAAGGCGTAGACGCAGCTTTTGATATGCTAGATGATAATCGCAGCCTCTGCTCTCGGCAGGGAGGAGGTGCTCGTCGTATCGAACTACGTCTTTTTGCCTTGAGCCTGGAATGGATGTTGTGCGCAGCAAATCTCATCCGCACTGGACGGTAGCAGCTTTCGGCCTGGCCCTCGGTGGCATGCTCGCGGCAGGAGCCCTGCGAGCAGGCGAACCGCAAGCCCCGGCGGCGAAGACCGAGCGAGTGTCCTTCAAGAACAGCGTCGATGCCCGCAACGAAGTGGGCGAGGTGCTGATCGAAAGCCAGGATGGCGGCAAACTTTTCTTGACTGCCGATGGCCAACTGTGGTTGCTCCAACCCGACGAGATCCTGGCTCAAGCCCCGAGCGACCAACCGCTCGAGCCGCTGAGCAGCGATGCGATCTCGGCTAGCTTGCGCAAAGAGCTGCCCGACGGTTTTCTGGTGCACAAGACCGCGCACTTCGTGCTGGTCTACAACACCAGCGAAACGTACGCGCGCTGGGTAGGCGATCTGTTCGAGCGTTTGCATCGCGGCTTTATGAACTACTGGAAAAAACAAAACGTCAAACTCGAGGAGCCGCGCTTTCCGCTGGTCGCCCTGGTGTTCGATTCGCGCGAAGCCTACCTGCAGTACGCCGAGCGCGAAATCGGCCCGTCGGCCCGGGCGATGATCGGCTACTACAACATGCAGACTAACCGCGTCGTCACCTTCGACATCACCGGGATTCAGGGCATGGCCGTTCCCGGTCAGCGGTATTCTTCGACCGCCATGCTGACGCAACTCTTTTCGCAGCCGCAAGCGGAACGGACCGTGGCCACGATCGTGCACGAAGCGGTGCACCAGATCGCTTACAACAGCGGCTTTCAGGTTCGGCTGGCCGACAATCCGAAGTGGGTCAGCGAAGGCTTGGCGATGTTCTTCGAGTCGCCCGATGTGAACAACGCTCGCGGCTGGGGGACGATCGGCAAGCTCAACCGTTATCAGCTAATGCAGTTCCATCGCTACTTGCAGCGCCGCCCCAGCGATTCGTTGACGACGCTGATCTGCGACGATAAGCGATTCAGCGACAAAGACGCGGTCGCCGACGCGTACGCCGAGAGCTGGGCGCTGACGTATTACTTGATGAAGGCCCGCAGCAACGAGTACGCGGCCTACATGAAGGACCTCGGCAAGTTGCCGCCGCTGGGCGAAGGAGACGCTCGGCAGCGCGTCGATCTATTCAAAAAGCACTTCGGCGACCTGGTCAAGCTCGACCAGCAGTTTGTCACCTTCATACGCCGCCAGCGATAACGTCGGGTTCGTTTTTTTAACGCAGAGACGCAGAGAGAGCAGAGTGCGCAGGGATTTGCTATCACTCGCCAAATCGCATCTTTTTCTTAACTAACCCTACCTTCCTCGTTTGAACACTCTTTACGAGCAATTCCACAATGGGGTAACTTATAGCACCGTTTCTCTACGAGGCAGAGTTATGAATGGATTCATGATGTGCATACTCTTGGCCGCGACCGGCCAAGTAGGTGGTGCTACCGAGCGCGACTTTGGATGGCAAATTAATCCAGATGACGGCAAGCTCGAGTACGTGGTGCAGCTATCGCCGCAAAACGTGAAAGACATGACCTCCTCCGCTCAGGAAAAAGCGAGCGACGTCCCCACTGAAGTGGCTGCGAGGTTGAGCCGCGTCGTCGTGCGCATTGGCTCCGAACCGATCGTCTCCACGCCGCTGGAAGAAGTGATGAAACTTCCGCCGGTCACCACGGCTGTCTTGGCCAATATCGAACCCAGCGTCGGACGCGGACGCTTCTCGCAACTGGAAAGCTCACCGCCCGGTGACGTTCGGAATGTGGGCGGCGATGGCAATCCGCCATCGCTGGCAGGCAGCCCGAGTTCTTTGCCCGAAGCCCCCGGTGCGTCGCTGGCCGATCAAGCCAGCCAGCTCGGCAGCGGTCTGAGCGATGCGCTGCGGAGCGACATCAGCGGAGCGATCAGCAGCCGCAGCGCCGAGGCGATGCGCAATGCCCAAAACTTGCTGGCGCAGAATCTCGCGCAGAATAGTCCCGGCAGTTCGCTGCTGAGTGAATCGCGAGGCAGCGGCACGGGCAAGTTCGCCAACACGGCCACGCAGCCGGCGAC
>JBQCEI010000139.1:0-2891 GCA_051960375.1 Aureliella sp.
GTCTCGCACGACGACGACAAGGAGACCGACGCAATCCTAAAACACTGGACCGTGGAAAATGCAAACGCGGCGACTCCGCTTCCGCTTCCGACCTTACCGATGCCTAATAACGTCGTCCCCAGCGATGATACGAAATCGAATGCGCCAACTCCGGTAGAATGTCCGTCTTCAGACGAATCAGATGACTGTTCCAGTTGATTCCTCAAACCCAGGACAATGTAAGATGAAAGACAATGACAAATTCGCGGTTGTAGAGGCGCCCTATGCACTCACCGACGCTGAGGCTCGCGACGTTGAAGCCTACTGGACCGAGGAACGAATCCGGTCCGCCGAGCCACTTCCACTGCCGACGATCGAAGGTGAACCACCAGTCACCGCGGTGGCGGGCGGGGCTCGCGAGCCAGTAGTCCACGACGAAGTGGCACCGCAGCGTGAGACTCTTCCGACCGAAGCCGCTCCATGTTTCGTGACGATTCGCGCCGCAAACATAAACGTCTCACCGTTTGCATATGTCGGAAAACTCTACATGACATTTGGCGGTTCTAACTACGTCGGTTCCGCCCAATGCATCTGCAAGTACTCCATTCTAACGGCCGGTCATTGTGTGTACGACAGAGCGAAAGGTTGGGCAACTAATGTCGTTTTTAAGGGACGTTTTAGTAATGGATCGCAGGCTGGCACATGGGCGATTCAGCGCCTCGCTGCCCCCAAAGGTTGGACTGACAGCCAAGATCATGCGTACGACCTTGGTGTTGGAATCTCCACTGGAAATATCCAGTCGGTTATGGGAAGCGCTGGCTGGCTTGCGAACGGACCAGCAAATCAGGGTAACATCAAATCCATCGGATACCCTGCCCAGCCAATCAGTGGTTACAACTTTGACGGTAAATACATGTGGCAGTGCGATGGACGCTACCTTAGCGGCACCACCATCCTAAAGATGTGCAACAATATGACGGGTGGATGCAGCGGTGGCATGTGGGATGTGATCTATAACGGCCAACATCGCGTTAACGGTGTCAATAGCCACCGTTACACATCCGACCCCAATTCGCTTTACTCGCCGTATTTTGGTCAAGGGTTTCTCAACCTCATTGACTGGCTCCGTCAGAATAGTGGCTGCTAAGCAGTTGCTCAGAACTTGACGATCGAGCGTGGCTCGAAGAAGAGTGGAAGCATTCACCAGCGCATTCGGTGTGGAGTGCCCCATTTGTTGTCCGGGAGTTATGAGGGTACGCTTTGGGTAGCTGGTAAAGGACGCTTGCGAATACTTCAGTGGCCAGCAACTGATCGCGCAGGCGGCTGTGGAAGCTCTCTGCGGCCGTTCTCTCAAGGGGTGCCTGGCTCGACGTAGAGCGTCTGGACGCCTAGCCTCTTCCGAATCTTCTTGGCGATGAACTCGGGCCCATTGTCGCTGCGAATGTGCTCGGGCATCCCATACATCGCAAAGAGCTCCGAGGGCCGGTTGATGATGTCCTTCGACTTGAAGCTTCTCGAGACATTTAAAGCGATGCACCGCCGCGTGTACTCGTCGACGATCGTAAACAGCTTGAGCGCCCGGCCGCACTCGGTCTTGTCATAGATGAAATCCCGGCTCCAGACATGGTTGGCATGCGTGGCCTTGGTTAGCGTCCGGTGAACTGCGGTTAGCTTCTTGCGTTCGCGTTCGGCTTTCCGGCGCTCGGCGATGTGCCAGCGGTGGGTTGGGTTGTCGGCGAGCCAGCGGTCGGGGAGGAGGGCTGCGAGGTCGTCGCCCTCCGGGCCATAAGGCAGGCGGGTGAAGATGTCTTTGAAGTAAGCCGATGGCTCGACGTGGTTGGCTTTGCAACTGGCAACGAGCGACATGAGCACTGCGGCTCGGTGGCCGGCAGGCATGCTGCCGACGAAGAGCCAGTTCTTGCGGCCGATGGCGATCGGCTGCATGGCTCGCTCGGCGGTGAACGATCACTTTCATCTTCGCCGGCACGTAATCGAGCTGCTTGCTCTCTTCCCAGCGGATCGGCTCCATCGGCTGGCCATCGATCGGGCACAGCCGCTCGGCCTCAGGCAGTTCGTAGGTGATCACTTCTTGGGGCAGATGGTCGGGTATCAAGCGGCGACCATGTGCCTTGCGCTTCTTCTTGGACGACTTGGCGTCATCTTGCTGGCCGGCGTCAGTCTCCTCCTTGATCATCGCTTCCAGCTCGCCGATCTCGAAGAGCAAGAGTTGATCGGGATTGATCCGTTCGCGCTGCTTGCCGCGGAGCGCCTTGAGGAGCTCAGCGATCAGATGCTCCTTGTGCTCGAGCTTCTGCTGCTGCTCGGCCACGGTCGAAGCGAGCAGCGCGATCTGCTGCTGTGCTAGTTCGCTCTGCTGGAGTGCGATGGCAAGCTTCTCTTGCATGCCCAGCAGCATGGCAGCGAGCTCGCGAGGATCGGTCGGTAGAGCGTTTGCGTCCATGTAGTAGGTAGCCGAACTGCAGCGAAAAAGTTTCCACACAAAGCGGCGATTTTACAATCTTTTTCGCAGTTCGCTTGCCCAGCATGTGCGCCTTGCCCGCGGTGACTTTTCAGGCCGTTAAAGGCGTAGCAGTCGCAAGCGCAAAGAGGAGCTTCGCGCATCACGCCCAGAGGCTTGCGCAGTCAGCTTGCAGCCGCCGCCTTGGCGTATCGCTTGCGACGTTTCACACTGCTCAGGTCGATACCGCTCAGCAGCAGAGCCAGTTCGCTCTCGGTGATCTCGACGCCCGCAGCGTGCCTATCGCCTCGGGCGATGTCGGTGGGAAACTGAAACGTGCCTTGCTCGAGTCGCTTGAAGCTGGCACTAGAATGCCTCCTTTTCAACTGCTGTACAGGAATTTGTGAAAGGGCGACGAGCGCCACCCTTCTATCAGTTCATCGTAGCGAAGAGC
>JBQCEI010000140.1:0-3081 GCA_051960375.1 Aureliella sp.
CGCGCATCGGGCTGGTGGACCGCATCTTCACACGCATCGGCGCACAAGATGACCTCGCCACCGGCCAGAGCACCTTCATGGTGGAGATGGTCGAGACGGCGGGCATCCTGCATCACGCCACGCCGCGCAGCCTGGTGATTCTGGACGAGATCGGTCGCGGCACCAGCACCTATGACGGGCTGAGTCTGGCCTGGGCCGTCGTCGAACACTTGCACGATCGCGTCGGCGCACGCACCTTGTTTGCCACTCACTACCACGAGCTGACGCAGCTCGAAAAATCATTGCCCCGCGTGCGCAACTTAAACGTTGCCGTGAAGGAGTGGGACGAGCACATCGTCTTCCTGCACCGCATCGTGCCAGGTGGCGCCGACAAGAGCTACGGCATCCACGTCGCGCGACTGGCCGGGATTCCGAGCGGAGTCAACGAGCGAGCCAAAGATATTCTTGCCCAGCTCGAAGCTGATCACCTCAACCGCTACGGCGATTCGAAGATCACGCCGCCGCGCCGCGCTCCGAAGAGTCCCATTCAGCTGACGCTGTTCGACTTCGGCGAGCATCCAGTGATCGACAAGCTCCGCGAACTGGACATCTCCAAACTCGAACCAGCCGAAGCCTTGCGCTTGCTCGCTCAGTGGCAAGAGGAAGCCAAGCGGAAAAATTGATGGTTCGTTTTCGGCCCAGCTTCGTTTCAACCCCCCCGCCAATCAAAGGCACCCCAGAAGGTTCGTGGCCGAATTGTGGGACGGCAGTCCCTTGCCGTCAGCACCCGGCAAGCCGGCCAGCGCGCACCCACACCCTCTTCCAAAGGGCCGCGAAGCGGCCGAAGAAAAAGCAGCCCGAAGAGAAGAAGAGCTGGACGGGCACAGTCAGCCGACTTGCCGGGTGCTGACGGCAGAGGACTGCCGTCCCACGTTGGACCACCAACCTTTTGCGCAGCACAATAAAAAAAGCCCGGCGAACGCTTAAGTGCGCTCGCCGGGCTTTGAGTGAACAGTGACCCCTATGGGAATCGAACCCATGTTGCCGCCGTGAAAGGGCGATGTCCTAGGCCGCTAGACGAAGGGGCCGTCAACTGTGTTTCAATTTCTATCAGGCACCGGAAAGTTGGTCAAGGCACTCTGGCCGCCATGCTGCTCCAAATGCCTTTTTTCCACGGATTCCAAGGGAATTTTCATCCCAGCGACTCGCCGACATGACGGCCGCTTGGCCAACGACCGGGCTCCAGTTTCGGGGGCCAGTCAGCCTCAATGACACTGGGCAAGGCGGCTGGGTTCGCCTAATGCTATAATCGGGCCCAATCGAGCTCGGCTTCACAAAAAATCCGCCTCGTTCCCACCCCCACTTCCAAGCTCAGAGAGTCCTTCCCATGCCAACCCTACGCAAGCTGCTTGCATTCGCCGCCCTCGGTCTGATCGCACTAACTAGTCGCGCCCGAGCTGCCGACGCAGTGCCCGACGCGGTGATTTGGGAAGAAGGGATCGTCTACTCGAGCCCTGACGGCGAAGAGCTGGCACTCAATCTAGCCCGTCCCAAAGCTGGGCAGGAGCCGCGGCCGGCCGTGCTCTGCATCCATGGCGGTGGGTTCCGCGCGGGCAAGCGCGACTCGTATAACGCGCTCTGCAAGAAGCTGGCCGACAACGGTTTTGTCGCGGCCACGATCACGTATCGCTTGGCTCCCAAGCATCAGTTCCCGGCAGCGGTATACGACTGCAAAGCGGCCGTGCGCTGGCTCAGGGCCAACGCGGCCAAGTACCAGATCGATCCCGATCGCATCGGCGTGACGGGCGGCTCGGCCGGCGGACATCTGGCTCAGTTCCTCGCCGTGACGGCCCATCAGCCACGATTCGAGGGGGACGGGGGCAACGCCGACCAGTCGAGCCAGGTGCAGTGCGTCGTCAACGTGTACGGTCCGAGCGACTTTACTAAGTCCTACGGCAAGAGCGTCGATGCGCACGAAGTGCTGCCGCTGTGGTTCGGCGGCGATTTGGAAACCAAACGCAAACTGCATATCATCGGCAGCCCGCTCTACTGGGTCACACCGGCTGCCGCGCCGACGCTGTGCATCCACGGAACCGAAGACAAATATGTCGCCCACGAACAAGCGGTCTGGCTGGTCGACAAACTGAAAGCTTCCGCGGTGGAAGCCGAACTACTCACGCTGCCCGGCGCAGGACATGGCTTCAAAGGCGCCGATGCAGAGAAGGCAGAGCAAGCTCTGCTGGCCTTCTTCAAACGTCAGCTGATGCAGTAAAGCGGCTAATGCGGCAAACGCCGGTTCGGCCGCTTGCGCTGAGCGGGCTGTTCGACCGGCATGGGGCGGCCTTCGGCATGCACCAAGGCCTCGGCCTTTTCGTCGAAGATCATCCACGCATCGGGCTCGGGGCCTTTCTGAGAGCCTCTCTCGGGCTCGCGCACGCGAAAGATCAACACATACAAAGCGGGCAGGTTGACCAGCGTCAAGAACGTCGCCACCGACAACCCGCCCATGATCGCGATCGCCATGGGTCCCCAAAAGACGCTCCGCGTCAGCGGAATCATCGCCAAGATTGCCGTGGCCGCCGTGAGCACGACCGGCCGCGCGCGGCGGACTGCCGACTCGATAACCGCTTCCCATTCGCTCAAACCGTTAGCTCGATCCTGCTCGATCTGATCGATTAAGATGATCGAGTTGCGCATGTCCATCCCGGCTAGCGAAATCACGCCGAGCAAAGCGACGAAGCCGAACGGCGCGTGAAACAGGTGCAGGAAAGCCACTGCGCCGATCAGTCCCAGCGGAGCGATGCCGCACACCAAGGCCGACTTCTTGAAGCTCTGCACTTGCAGCATGAGCAGCGCGAGCATCACCAGGATCATCGTCGGAAACATCGCAAAGAGCGCGCGATTCGCTTTGTCGCTCTCTTCGACCGCGCCGCCGCGCTCGATGCGATAACCTGGCAGCAGCGACCCTTTGAGCTCAGCTAAATGCGGCTCGATCCGGTTGCTCACATCCGGCGCCTGCACGCCGTCGACGACATCGGCTCGCACAGTCAGCATCGATTCCTGATTGCGCCGCCACAGGATCGGCTCTTCCAGTCCGTAAGC
>JBQCEI010000141.1:0-2042 GCA_051960375.1 Aureliella sp.
CCCTCCGGGCCATAAGGCAGACGGGTGAAGATGTCTTTGAGCGAGTAAGCCCAAGGCTCGACCTGGTTGGCTTTGCAACTGGCTACCAGCGACATGAGCACTGCGGCTCGGTGGCCGGCAGGCATGCTGCCGACGAAGAGCCAGTTCTTGCGGCCGATGGCGATCGGCCGCATGGCTCGCTCGGCGAAGTTGTTGTCGATCGACAAGTCGCCATCTTCGACGTACCGGCAGAGCGCTTGCCACTGATTGCGAGTGTAGGTGGCCGCCTTGCCGATCAGGCTCTTGGGCAGTAGCTGTTGCTCGGACAGCCAGCGCTCCAGCGACTCGAGCAGCGGCACGGCATGCTCGAGCCGTTTGGCTTTGCGAAACTCGCTCGTCTGGTCGGCGCACGCGCGCTCGATCTCGTACAGCCGGCCGATGATCGCCAGCACGTGATGAGCCCGCGCAGGATCCTGCTCGCGAGCCTTATGCCAGTAGCGCCGGCAGTGCGTCCAGCAGGCCACTTCGATCACGCCTTGAGGGTGAGAGGTCGTATCGCTCTGGCCAGCAGATGGATCCTCGCGCTGGCTCAGCGCCTCCTCTGGAAGATAGATGCCGTCGTAGCCGCCATAGGCATCGGCCTGCAAGTAACCGCGATACTCCGATAAGAACGTCTCCGGTCCGGCTCGCGAGCGGTCGCTAGTGAAGTCGTAAACGGCGTAGGGATGATGCGCATCGCCCAGGTAACCCCAGAACCGAGCCAGCCGAGTGCTGCCGATCAAGTGATCGATCAGCTTGACCTGCGTATCGTCGGTGTGAATGACTTTTGACTCGAGCACACAGCTCTTCATCAAGCCATACAGCGGCAGGCTGAGATCGGCCGCTGCGGCCAGCCAGTCGTAGATCGTGCTGCGGCGGATGTCGATCTTGTGACGAGCGAAGATGTCTTCGAGCCGATAGCCCGGCAGATGATCGCCGAACTTGCCGAGGACCACTTGAGCCAAGAGGCCTGCCGAGCACAGTCCCTTCTCGATTGGCTGCGGCGGCTTGGGAGCTGTGACAAGCTTGGCTTCGTCGTGCTTCTCCGAGCACGCGTAAACCGCTCGGCGATGAACGATCACTTTCATCTTGGCCGGCTCGTAATCGAGCTGCTTGCTCTCTTCCCAGCGAATCGGCTGCATCGGCTGGCCATCGATCGGGCACAGCCGCTCGGCCTCGGGCAGTTCGTAGGTGATCACTTCCTCGGGCAGATGGTCGGGGATCAAGCGGCGGCCATGTGCCTTGCGTTTCTTCTTGGACGACTTGGCGTCATCTTGCTGGCCGGCCTCGGTCTCTTCCTTGATCATCGCTTCCAGCTCGCCGATCTCGAAGAGCAAGAGCTGATCGGGATTGATCCGTTCGCGCTGCTTGCCGCGGAGCGCCTTGAGGAGCTCGGCGATCAGATGCTCCTTGTGCTCGAGCTTCTGCTGCTGCTCGGCAACGGTCGAAGAGAGCAGCGCGATCTGCTGCTGTGCTAGTTCGCTCTGCTGAACTGCGATGGCAAGCTTCTCCTGCATGCCCAGCAGCATGGCAGTGAGCTCGCGGGGATCGGTCGGTAGAGCGTTTGCGTCCATGTAGTAAGTAGCCGAACTGCAGCGAAAAAGTTTCCACATAAAGCGGCGATTTTACAATCTTTTTCGCAGTTCGCTTGCCCAGCGTGTGCGCCTTGCCCGCATTGACTTTCGAAGCAGCGAAAGGCATAGCAGTCCAAGCGCAAAGAGAAGCCGCGCGTATCACGGCCAGAGGCTTAAGCAGTCAGCTTGCAACCTGCGCCTTGGCGTATCGCTTGCGGCGCTTGACGCTGCTTAAGTCGATACCGCTCAGCAGCAGAGCCAGTTCGCTCTCGGTGATCTCGACGCCCGCCGCTTGCTTATCGCCTCGGGCGATGTCGGTAGGGAACTGAAACGTGCCTTGCTCGAGTCGCTTGAAGCTGGCACTAGAATGCCTCCTTTTCAACTGCTGTACAGGAATTTGTGAAAGGGCGACGAGCGCCACCCTTCTATCAGTTCATCGTAGCGAAGAGC
>JBQCEI010000142.1:0-3037 GCA_051960375.1 Aureliella sp.
TCGTAACGCCCGTCCTCATCCGGTTCCAGCGGCGCCTTGTCGTCGAGCGACTTGATGCTGTCGAAATCGGCCAGCTTCAAATCGCTGTTGAGCACTTGGTCCCAAGTCAGTTCCTTGCCGCTGTAGGTCGCCATGCGTCCCATGATGGCCGTCATGGTGCTTTCGGCGCCGTACTTGCCTTCGGCCGGTTTTTCGCCAGCTCGCAGGCTGCGGAACAAGTCGTGATGCTCTTCCTGGTGGCCGTTGCGATTGCCCTCGCTCTTCCAGACCAGTTTGTTGTCGCGGTCATAGATCTTCGCACCGCTGATATCGCACCAACCCTTGGAGCCGTGAGCGAATTCGCTGACGCTGTTCCAACAGCCGGGGATATGGCGGCACATGCTGAGCATCTTGACGCCATTGGGATACGTAAATTCGACCGCGTGATGGTCGTAGATTTGACCGTACTCTTTGCCGGTGCGAACCTGGCGTCCGCCCATGCCCTGGGCCTTGGCCGGCGGTCCGCCCATCAACCAGTTGATGACATCGATGTTGTGGATGTGCTGTTCGACGATGTGGTCGCCGCAGAGCCAGTTGAAGTAGTACCAGTTGCGCATCTGGTATTCGAGTTCCGACTGACCTTCCTGTCGGTTGCGAACCCACAAGCCTTCCTGATTCCAGTAGCAGCGGCAGAAAATGATGTCGCCGATGGCGCCATCTTTCAGCTTGTCCATCGTTTCCTTGTAGGCGACTTCGTGATGGCGCTGCAGACCGACCGCGACGGCCAGCCCCTTCTCCTTGGCCTTCTTGTTGGCAGCCAGGAAGCGGCGGATGCCCGGTGCGTCGGTGGCGACTGGCTTTTCAGCGAAGATCTGCTTGCCCGCTTCGACGGCAGCTTCGAAGTGTAGCGGACGGAAGCCTGGAGGCGTGGCCAGGATCACCAGGTCGCAGTCGGTATCGAGCAGTTGCTTGTAAGCGTCCAGTCCGATGAAGCGAGCATCGTCTTTAACGTCGATCTTGTCTTTGTGGCTGCCTTGCAGCGAACGGAAGCTCTGCTGCATGCGGTCTTCGAACACGTCGGCCATCGCCATCAAGCGAACTTCACCGCCGGTGGTGTTCATCGCCTGAGCCGCCGCGCCGGTGCCGCGTCCACCGCAACCGATCAGACCGATCTTGATGACGTCCGATCCGTACGCATGAGCCGCGCGAGCGATCGGCAGCGTGCCGGCCATTGCACCACCGGCCAGGAGAAGCGACGAACCCTTGATGAAGTTGCGCCGCGTAGCCGCGCTGTCGGCAGCGGCAGAGGTATTTGGGGCAGACGCGTCTTGCTGGGTCGCCGACGGGGCGGAGTCTGCGGGAGTGGCCTGACTATTCATTTCTATTTAGCACCTTTAGCTCAGAAGGCTGGAAAACCGGAAGGGCTGCTAATGATAAAAAAGGACGCGCGACGCCGATAGCGTGTGACGGGGGGCATCACACTAATCGAAGAGTTCTGAGTGGTTGGCAGTACCGGCCTCGCACGTCGGAGGGGGAGGACGAATATAGACTCGTAAGTACCAATGGCAGCCTCAGTACCGGAATCTACCCGGCGAGGGTCGGGAGAATGACCGTCGCTCGGGCTTAGTTCATCAAGTATACCCGCTGCTCGCCGTCGGGTCTGGCATTCGCCTGCCGCGGGAGGCATGGCACCAGGGACCGTTCGAGCGGCAGGGGGTCATTTTGTTGAGGCACCGGGAAGTGCCTCGCCCGCCAACACTGCCAAAGAATAACCGCTTCTTAAAAGTTCCGCAACTAGCGAGCAAGCACTTCGCGAAAACGAGCTTGCATGGGGAAAAATCGGCCCATTAATAACCAGCGGCTTCTAGTTTTAACGCAGAGGCGCAGAGGGAGGACGCGGAGATCGCGGAGAGAGCGGTGCGAAGATGTGTCGATGCTGCCGATAAACCTTTCGCGCTTGCGCTGGATCGCGCTTCTTCAGGGCGTTGTTCGTTGACGGCTTAGGGCGGACACCTAGAATGCACAAGGAAAATCGATACGCGGAGCCACACACGGAGAGCTGGTGGCGTAGCAGTTGCAAGGAGGTATAGCTGCGTTCCATAAGACTGCCATAAACGTCTCGTCAGGCCGGGGCGGTCTGCAACATTCTAGCGAGCGAAAGGGGCTGTGATGGCAAATAATTGGTTAGCCGCACTGCCAGTTTATAACGAAGCAAGCACCGTGGCGGGCGTCCTCAAAGAGGTGTTTGAATACGCCGATAACGTGCTAGCAGTCAACGATGGCTCGACCGACGGCACAGCGGAAGAACTCAAGAAGCTGCCCGAGCTGCGCGTCGTCACTCACGAGCAGAATCGCGGCTATGGGGCGGCGCTGGTTTCTGCGTTCCACTACGCGATCGAACACGAGTTCGAGTATCTGGTGACGCTCGATTGCGATGGCCAGCATCAGCCCAAGCGCATCCCGCGTTTCATCGCCGCTTGTCAGAATGCCGACATCGTCTCAGGCAGCCGTTATTTGAAAAAGTATCCCGGCGACAGCGAGCCGCCGGCGCAGCGCCTGTTCATCAACCGGCAGATCACGCGCCAGATCAACCAACGGCTGGGCCTGTGCCTGACCGATGCCTTCTGCGGCTTCAAGGCTTACCGCGTCTCGGCCCTCAAAGCGCTGAACATCAGCGACCTCGGCTACGCGATGCCGCTGGAAGTCTGGGTCCAGGCAGCCATGCTCGGCATGCGAATCATCGAGGTTCCCGTGCCGCTGATCTACCTCGATCTGAACCGATCGTTCGGCGGTTCGCTCGACCAAGCGGAGACCCGCATGCGGTATTACAATGAGTGCCTGGAGCGGAGCATTGCAGCGATGCAAGCCCGCGGCTTCACGCTGCCTCAGCGGGATCGAGCTTGCCACGAATGTCCCTGATGACCGCATCGCCCGCGCAAAGAGTCGCCTTCGAAAACTTGCCGACCTATCGAGCGCCGCAGGGAAATCGCCAATCGCTGGTGACTCCATCGGTCGTAGAGCTGATCGACCGCTGCCGGTCGAACCGTTCGCCGCTGGA
>JBQCEI010000143.1:0-4131 GCA_051960375.1 Aureliella sp.
TCGATGTCACGTCGATCATGTACTAGGCTTGGAGAATTCATCGGTGAAAGCTTGCGTTTGAAGGCCCGCCTCTACTTGTAATCTGGCGCGTAAGTTTTGAAATCGCGCACTTCTTGGTGTGGCACTGGCTATGCCAGTGTCTTCTGCTTCGAAGTGGAAGGGGCAGAAGGCCCGGTAAAGCGTTCCAGTGCCAGTCGAACCGCGACGAGCAATGTCGCCAAACAGTTCGCCATCGGAGCGGCGATTGTGTTATGAACGCGGTAAACTTCGAAATAGGGAGCACTGGCATAGCCAGTGCCACACAGGAGCTGGGCAAAAGCGCAACTTCAAAACTTACGCGTCGGGTTCCAAACAACTCACAGCTGCACAAGTTGCACACAGGGTTACTTCAAGTTCAATCCCAGCCGTTTTCTCACGCGGGCTCGTCTCTCGGAAGCGGCGATTCGGTCTTTGCCGGTAGTCAGCAAATGCATCGCGCGGTCGATGGCCTTGCGAGCCAGGCTTCGGTCGTCGGCGCGGAGCAGGTAGGGTTTCTCGTATTTCGGCGCTCGTTCGACCACGACGTGCAAGTACTGGTTGGAGCGCCAGCAGTCTTCGAGGCGATAATGCGTGACGGTCCCGTTTAGTGCCTCCGCGAGATTGGCGATGTCGGCCAGTTCAACGGTCTCGTCGACGATTTGGAGTCCGGCGGGATTATGCTGTTCCAGATACCGCTGATGGAAAGGGCTGGGCGTTGTGAGGATGAGAACGCCATCAGGGGCAAGGCACTGGCTCAGGGTTGCGTTCAATCTGGGCCATTCGTTTCTCGGGAAGTGCTCATAGACGTCGATCATGGCGATCGCATCGAACGGTCCGCCGGCAGGCAGCGTCGACATGTCGGATACTGCGAATGCGACTCGCGGATCGGCGAACAAGCGGTTGGCAATTTCGATGCTTCTGGGGCTGATGTCGATGCCGAGAACTTCGAAGCCGGGCAGGCTCTTTAGGAATGCGTTGGAGGAAATGCCGATTCCGCAGCCGATGTCGAGCAGTCTGCCTCGTCTGCCTTTAAGCGTGGCAATCACGAGATCGATGGCTGCGGAAACCCGAATGTTCCCATCGACGTAATCCCGAAGCATTTTTGCGCTGTGCGCATCATAGAACGAACTGATCGCATCTTTCGATACGGCCATGGGTTGTGCGTCTTGGATTGCAAGTGCTTGCGTTGGCATGTTAGTGGCTGCGGTTGGGCTTATTGAAGAAAGTCAGTGTCGGTTCGTTATTTAGTCAGCCGCCGGGCGGTGGGCCGCGGTTGGCGGCAAGAGACCGGACGCTAGCGCCTGCGGGCTGATTCATTCAAAGGGCTAGGCTAGTGGGCTAAACGCGTTTCCTGGCCACGACCAGGTAGACGCAGGCGTCGCGATCTCGCACCGCGTCGGGGCACCGCTGGTCGGCTCGCCGGATTCTCCACTGCATGTAGCGGTAGAACCACGTGCGCAGCCGATGCGGAACGCGGGGTGTGGCTGCATCTTGCCAAAGTTGCAAGGCCGTGGCTTCCGCCCCAAGCACTCCGCGGAATGAAGCGATCTCAAAGCCACTGGCTTGGATGACGCGTTTCAAGCCGTCGCAAGTCCATCGCCAGTAGTCGTGGGGATCGGGATGATATTTCCAAGAACCGTGCGTGCTGAGAAAAAGCAACCCGTTGTCGCTGAGGACGCGGTGGCATTCGGCCAGATAGCGGTCAACGCCGGCGACGTGTTCGAGCACTTGACTCGAGAGCACGACCGATGCAATCGAGTCGTCGAGCGGAATTTCGCCTTCGTCGTTCAAGGTCAATTGCGCCAGGTCGTTGCCAGGGAAATCGACACCGATGTATTCGCCTACCGGAAACAGCGAACGGTACGGCATGTTTCCGCAGCCATAGTCGATGAGAACCGGAAGTTTCTCGCCAGCCAGGAAGCGATCGATGGCCTCAACGTAGGCCTCACGTAGCGCGCTCAGAAGCCAGTAGAGCCTGCTGGATGGGGCCGGATAGAGTCGATCGCCGCGCGGCCCGGTGCGGGCCTGGAGCGTCGGAGAGCTCAGCGTTTCTACACTCATTGGCGATACCACTTTGCATCTGGAACAAGGACAGCTCCCCAAGGACGGTTGGGCCAATCCAGCGAGGCGGTTTCCTGCCTTGGTAGAACGATCTCAAAAACGGGCAAGTCGAGTAGGACATCGAAGGCGACCGAATTGGGGCTGCTCGTCACGCCGGTGTTAATCGTGTAGCGCCCCGGAGCAAGCGCCAGTCGGGGCAGATCGCAGCGAATTCGATTCTTGCCTGGCGTCAGCGATAGCTGGGCGCCGTTATCGGATGAGAACAGCGTGGACACGGTCGTGTCTTGATTGTTGACCAGCGTGAGCGACAGGTACGCCCGCGAGAGCGCTTCGCGAGCGTCGAGTTCCAGCACGAAAGATATCGCGTCGCCGCTTTCGAACTGGGGAATGGAATGCACGGTATCATCGGCGTTGTCGACGCTGACCGAAGTGAACTGTACTACGTTGGAACTGCCACCGCGACGGAAGTAGCTCACGTTGCCCTGCTCGCAAGCTTCCTGAGTGCAATCTTCTACGTACTTGTCGATCGCCGTATCGGTGTCGAACACGCCGACCAAGCGGCCGGTTTTCATAAACGCGCAGCGGTCGGTCAGCGATCGAATCGCCGGCAAATTGTGGCTGACGAACAGCACCGTTCGGCCGCTCTCGGCGACATCCTGCATCCTGCCCATGCACTTCTTGCGAAAGTCGGCGTCGCCCACGGCGAGGACTTCGTCGATGATGAGGATCTCGGGATCCAAGTGGGCGGAGACGGCGAATGCCAACCGCACTTTCATGCCGCTGCTGTAGCGCTTGATCGGCGTGTCGAGAAACTTCTCGACGCCCGAGAAATCGACGATCTCATCGAACTTGGCGTCGATCTCGCGTTTGGTCATACCCATGATCGTGCCGTTGAGGTAAACGTTTTCACGTCCGGAAAGCTCCGGGTGAAAGCCGGTGCCGACCTCCAGCAGGCTGGCGACTCGGCCGTGGATCATCGCCTGACCCGATGTCGGCTCGGTGATCCGGCTGAGGATCTTCAACAGTGTGCTTTTGCCCGCGCCGTTGCGGCCGATGATGCCGAAGACTTCACCTTCCTTGACTTCAAACGACACATCGTTGACCGCCCAGTGGATGTCTTCGCTCTCGCCGCGGTGAGCATAAGTATTGAGCCGCCGCAGCTGCGACCAATTGGTCCACGGGGCTTTGAGCATCCCGCCGATCGCCCCCATGAGCGAATCGGGCATTTGCTCTTTGGCGCCGATCAAGTAGGCCTTGGACAGGTTTTCAGCCGTGATTGCGATTGCCGACATGGTTGCTAATGGCTTGAGTAAAAGATCGTGGGTGGGACGGGCTGGGCTGGGATCAGACGCGATGCGTAAGTTTTGAAGTTGTGCACTTTCCAGTGTGGCACTGGCTATGCCAGTGTCTTCTGGTTCGAAGTTGAAACGCCTGAGTGCCGACGACACGCTCCAGTGCCAAACCACTTATGCCGAGAAGTGTTGCAAGACCGTCGCCATCGGAGGGTATTTGGAATTCTGCACGCGGTAAACTTCGAAAAAAGAGCCACTGGCATAGCCAGTGCCACACGGGAACTGCGAACTGCAGTTAAGCCACGTCGGCGAACAGTTTTTCCTGGCGGCGGAAGTAGAGCAGGCCCGAGGCCAGCAGCACCGATGAACTGACCGCTCCGATGGCGATCCAGTCCCAAGGCATCTCGCGCGTGCCGAGCAGCGCTGCTCGAAAGCCTTCGATAACGCCCACCATGGGATTGATCGCGTAGAAGCTTTGCAGGTGGCTGGGGATGATCGAGGTCGCATAGACCACCGGCGACGCATACATGGCCAGTTGCACGACGAAGCTGAGCGCGTGCTTGACGTCGCGGTATTGAATAGCCAAGGCGGTAAGCCACATGCCGAGTCCGGCTGCCGAGGCGATCATAATCAATACCAGTAAGGGAAGCGCCAGCGCGTTCCAGTTCGGCGCGATGCCGTAGCACAGCATCAGTCCGACGAGCATCGTCATGGCGATGCCAAAATCGATCAGCTTCGCCAGCACGCCCGACAGCGGCAG
>JBQCEI010000144.1:0-8089 GCA_051960375.1 Aureliella sp.
TTTCCAATTCCGCGAAACGCTTGAGGCTCACCGGAGGTTGCAGGACGAGCCCGCGCACTTGATTGATCTGCAGCTCGATCGGCGCAAACCAATCGCTGATCAGCTCAAATTGTTGTTCGCTTTTCCACTGCAACTGACCGGCCAACCACGACCCGTCGGCCAGCCACACCAGCGCTGCACCGGTGCTCGCGCGCTGCCGACCCCAGCGGACGATCTGGCGTCCCGCGAACGATCGCGTCGCAGCTCCGGCTTGCGAGCCAACCTGCCCGCCGGTCAGCGCGCCGAGCTGAAACGTAAAGTCGCCTTGCTCGGTGATGTCGATCAAACGCGCATCGGCCAGCCGCTGATCGGCAAGATGCAACGCTTGAGCAGAATCGGCGCCGCTTTGCGCCTGAGCCGGCTGCGCCGCAAACGCTGCGAACCACCATGCCCCTGCAACGCAAACCAGCAGCGGCAGCCACGCAGTCCGCGGCCGGCACCGGCCGCGAGTTCCCGCACGCGATCGCTGCGCAGTGAAGCTGTGCGAACTGAAGCAGCGGCTCGCGCGGCGGATGCATTGGTATAGGCACATGATCACTTGACTTTGCAGTTGTCGATTGCCGCGCGTCATTCTCCGCGGAAGATCGTGCGCAGCGCGGTGCTCGCCGTTTCCCACTGGTCGGCGGCCGCGTCGAAGTCGACTTCCATGAATCGAACGGTCTTGGGAGGTGCGGCTCGCGATTTTTGGGGATGGCCGGGGCGAACCGGAATGTTGCCGCTGGGGCCCATCGCCAAGCGGCCTTCGATATCTTCCGACAGCAAGTAATCGCCTAGCGCCCGCGCGGCTACCGGATGCGGGCAGTTTTTGATGACGGACAAGGTGTTGGGAATCAGCAGCGTGCCGGGCTCGTCGGATTGCTGATCCGGAAAGAGGATCTCGACCGGCAAACCGCTATCGATCTCGACCAGCGCATCGTCGGTATCGCACAGTCCCCAAGCGGCTTGTCCGGAGGAGACGGCCTGAGCGACTTGCTTGTTGCCTGAGAGCACGATCGCATTTTGCTTGACTTTGCGAAACCACTCGCTCGCCCGCTCGGGGCCCAGTTTGACTTGCAGGACAGTAAAGTGCGTGGCGGTGGTGCCGAAGAGCGGCGAGGCCACGGCGCACTTTTGCTCCCAGCGCGGGTCGGCCAAATCCATCACCGACTCAGGCCACTCTTTCTGATCGGGCAAGAGATCGCGATTGACCAGCAGGACGCGAGCGCGGGCCGCGAAGGCGATCCAGGTCCCTTTGCTCGAGCGCATTTGCTTGGGCCAGTTCCGCGGCACTGACCAGGCAACGCGCTGCAGCAGACCGGCTCGCTCGAGCCGCAGCGTGTGCAGGATTTCGTTGTTCCAGAACAGATCGCAGCGCGGTTGAGCCGCTTCGTTTTCAATGCGGGTCACCAGCCCCACGGTCTTAGTCGACTCGACGTCGTAAGTCGCCGCCACTTTGATGTCGGGCTGACGGCGTTCGAACGCAGCGACGATCGGCGCGGCGTATTCGCGATCGGCCGCCGAGTACAACACCACTTCGTTCTCGGGCCGCGAAACGCAACCGCTCAGCCCCAAGGCGCACAGCGCTCCGAGCCAAGCCGCGATGAACCGTTGACGAGCAATCAGGTCAGTAATGATATTCCCACTCCAATCAGAAACAGTCCCAGAGCACCGTAGAAGAGAATCACCGCCCACTTGCCGCCGAAGCGTTCCACGCCACGGGCAATGGCCGACCAAGTCGCCAGCCGCCCTCCGCTCAGCGCCACGGCCAGCGCAGCCAGCCCCACCAGAATTGAGACTATGCCGACGAAGTTGTCTTGAGGGGGATGGATCATATTGGGTCAAAGATAGCTAGCAGTGATTTGTCCGAGCGAAAATCGGCCTTCCCAATCCCGAGCCGCTTCGTCTACCATCTTCAGCTCTCAAAACAGGGAAGCGTTCGAACGCCCCCGCTGGCGAGCAGTTGACGACCGGCACAGCCGCAAATTGTCAAACGATACCAACTCCAGGCGCCGGGCCCAGCGGTCGCGGCACTACCCGGTTGGGCTCCCGACCGCGTGTGAACCGTGCGCCGCGTCGGCACTAACGGATTCGTGCGGCGGGCTCCGGGCTGCAGCGGGCTGGTGGCGGCGGCCCGCTCGCCATGGTAACGCATGAAGCGGCCAGCGCACAGGATTGGAAAGAGGGCCAACACCGCTCACGGACAAGCAGTCATGGATCGACGCACTTCGCTCAAATATCTGTTGGCCGCCGGCTTGCCGGGCTGTGCGTGCGCTCACGGCTGTCGCTCGGCGCCCTACACGGGTCGCTCGCAACTGATCTTCGTCCCCGAACAACAAGAAGTCTCGATGGGACAGTCCGCTTTCGCCGACGTCCTGAACAAGGAAAAGGTCAGCGACAACGTGCGCTTTCAGCAGATCGTCGAGCGCGTCGGCATGCGCATCGCCGGCGTCTCGGGCCGCACCGACTACCAGTGGGAAACGAAGGTCATCGCCTCGGATACTCAAAACGCGTTTTGTTTGCCCGGCGGCAAGATCGTCGTCTACGAAGGCATCCTGCCGATCTGTCAGAACGAAGCGGGTCTGGCAGTCGTGATGAGCCACGAAGTAGCTCACGTGCTGGCACGGCACGGCGGCGAACGCATGAGTCAAACCGCTGCAGTCAACGGCGCTCAGACCCTCGTCGGCTTCGTGATGCGCAATCAAGAGCAAGCCAGCCGCGACATCGTCATGCGGGCTTATGGCCTGGGCTCGCAATACGGTTTTCTTCTGCCGTACAGCCGCAAGCATGAACTGGAAGCGGACAAGATCGGCCTAATGCTCATGGCTCAGGCGGGCTACGATCCGAGCGAAGCACCGCGTTTCTGGAAACGCTTCGGCGGAGCGGCGCAAGGGGCCAAGCCAGCCGAGTTCATGTCGACCCACCCTTCGGACGAGCACCGCGCTACCGACCTCGAAAGACAGTTGCCACAAGCCCTGCAGTATTACGCCTCCGCTCCCAGCCAAGTCGGGCTGGGTGAAACGATTGTGTAGTTTGTTAAATGATTCCTGAGTCGCGAAGCGACGGCACGCATTAGCCTGGGACGAAAGTCCCAGGTCCGAGGTGGGCCGGTTCTCCATTCGAGTCGCAAAGCGACGACATGAAGGACCGCTTCTCGCAATGCGTCGATGGACAGCTCATGCCGTCGCTTCGCGACTCATGGCGCTCCATATCACCTGAAACCTGGGACTCGCGTCCCAGGCTAATGCGTGCCGTCGCTTCGCGACTGAAGAAAATGCCAGGCAACAGCAAGGCCCCCGCGTGTCGCTCGATCATGCGATATATTGATCGTCGCACACTGGATCGGTCGCAGTGTCTCGCGGCCTCGTGGGCCTGAACACACTTCGGCGACGCGCGCGCAACGAAAATGGACGCATGGGCAGCTTGGAAATCCTGGTCGTGTTGGCGATGGTCTTCGTCAATGCGATCTTCGCAGCTTACGAAATCGCGTTAGCTTCGATATCGGTTTCGCGCTTGAATGTCCTCATCAACGAGCACCGTCGCGGCGCTCGCTCTGCGCTGGAAATGAAGGAAGGGATCGAGCGCAGTCTGGCCGTGGTGCAGCTGGGCATCACCCTCGTCGGCTTGATCGCCGGAGCGACCGGCGGCGCCAGTGCGGGCGATCAGCTCGCGCCGGTCTTTCAGCACATGGGGCTCGGGCCGCGAACGGCGAACGTCTTGGCAATCGCAGTGGTGGTGGTGCCGCTGACGGCGCTGACAATCGTGATTGGCGAGCTGGTGCCGAAGCTGTTTGCGCTGCGCAATAAAGAATTCATCTGCCTGCAACTCTCGCCGCCGATGCGCGGCTTTGCCAATGCCGTCTGGCCGGTGGTCTGGTTGCTGGAGGCATCGGCATCGGGGCTGATGGATCTGAGCGAGCGATTCTGGCGGCCGCGTTCGCATAGCGGTTCGCGAGCCGAAGCGGCCGAGCTTCAAGAGTTGCGAGCGATTACTTCGCTCGCGCGAACGTCCCGCTTGATCGGAGCTCGCGAGGAGAACATCATCCTCGGCGCGGCGCGGCTCTCGAGCCGCAAGCTGAGCGAGATCATGCTGCCGGCCGAACACATCAGCATGCTGAGCTTGAACGATTCGATCTCCTCGTCGCTGCTGGCGGCACACATGGATATGCACACGCGATTTCCGGTGGCGGAAAAGCCAGGCGATCCGCAAACGATCATCGGCTACGTGACGTTCAAGGACATCATCGCAGTCCTGAAAAACAATCCGTCCGAACCGTCGATTCGCTCGATCATTCGCGGCATTCCCAGCCTCTACGATGATTTGCCGATCGCCACCGCGCTCGAGCAACTGATGCGCGAGCATACGCACATTGCCTTGGTGCGCGACCATGCCCAAAAGGTCCTCGGCATGATCACCTTGGAAGATATCGTCGAAGAACTGATCGGCGACGTCCAAGACGAGTACGACCTGTTGCCCGTGCACGTCGTAAAAGCCGGAAACGGCTGGCTGGTCGGCGGCGGCCTCAGTCCGCTCCGCTTTCGCGATCTGACCGGGGTCGAACTGCAGCCGCTCCATCCCGATGAGCCGACCCAGCCGCACAATCTCGCCGCTTGGATCGCCGAGCGCATCGGCCGCATTCCCCGCGGCGGCGAGGAAGTACTCTATCAAGGCTTCCGCATCATCGTCCGCAAAGTCCGCCGCCAGCGCGTGCTGGAAGCCTCGATCACCCCGGTTGAGAAGCCGGCCGCGGCGCTGGCGTAATAGCGAATTACGTTCTCGATGCAGTTGAAATAGCAGATCTCGGGTCGTATGCAGGCGCGGATGTCGGTGCGAGCGATCCATTGTCGCTGTATCTGAAGACCCCTCACCCCCGGCCCCTCTCCCCGAAGCGGGGCGAGGGGAGATAAGACAGATATAGCCGGGCGCGACTCTTAACTCTTTTCTTCTCTCCCCCTCGCCCCGTCGGGGAGAGGGGGCCGGGGGGTGAGGGGCAGTAGTGCCAGAAATGCCCGACTATAGAAGACCGACGATGTGGTTTGTCGGCCGCTGTGGCGAGTTGGTCCCTCGCTTACGCGTCGGGTTACTTCAAACCGCCCGCCCAGTTGCCAGCAAAACCGCACGCGCGTTCCCTGTTCTTTTGCACACTTCTTGCCCGTCTGCTGGCGTACATTTCCGTTAGCTCTGATAAAATGCGGTGGGTCGAGTTGGTCTTACTTGAACTTTCAAGCCATGCCAGAGCAGCTTAATACGGACCACCAATCGCGATGCGGACGTCTCATTGGGCTCTCGTGTTTCAGTACACCGTGGCGTTCCTGTTGGTCGCACTCGCGCTGGGGGTCGGAATTGCGTTTGAGCCCGCTTTGGGGGGCAGTTTTCCTTTTGCGATGCTCATCATCGCCGTCATGTTCGCCGGTTGGTACGGCGGCTTGGGCCCCGGCTTGACCGTCTCGCTGGTCGGCGCGCTGGGCCTGATGCGATTCGTCCTCAAGTGGAAGAACGGCTTCGACCTGGATATCGAGAGCCACGCCGGCTTCGTCTTGTATCTTTTCGTGACTATCGGCATCTCGGCGCTTGCAGGTGGGATGCGGCGAGCGCGGCACCGAGCCGAACAGCGCACGGCCGAAGTGATGCGCGTGCTCGAAGAAAAGTTGCTGGCCGAGCAGAATCTCAATCGCACCGCGCGGCAACTCGAGCGCAGCGACGCCTTTCATCGCTTGATCACCGACCTGACCTCCGACTTCACCTTTCGAGTCGATTTCGCGCACGACGGCTCTCCGCAGCTCGACTTCGTCTCGCCCGGTTTTGTGAGCGTCACCGGACTGACGCTCGAGCAAGTGCAGCGGCGCGGCGGCTGCGCGTCGATCGTGCTCGCCGACGATTTGCCGATCGTCTCGCAGACGATCGCAATCACGCGGCAAGGCCAATCCGATCGCAACGAACTCCGCATTTTGAACCATGCCGGCCAGATCTGCTGGTTCCGATATCTGACGCAGCCGAGCTACGATGCAGCCGGTCGCATCATCGGACTGGTCGGCGCCGCCGAGCACATCACGGAGCACAAGCGGCTCGAGGAGGTGCGAGCCAAGCTGATGACCGAGCTGGCAGAGAAGAACGCTTTTATCGAAGCGGTCCTGGGCCAAGTGCCGGTGGGAATCATCGTCGCCGATCCAGCCACCGGCCAGCTGGTCACGAGCAATCGCGAAGCGCATCGCATCACCCAGATCGATTTTCAGCCCGGCATGCCGATCAGCGAAATACTCGAAGAGTACGCGCTGCGCGGCGCCCGCGTCGACGGGTCCTCGTACGAAGCCGGCCAGTGGCCGCTGCAGCGGGCGATCGCCGGCGAGACGATTCAGGATGAAAAAGTGACGCTCTCTTCGGGCGACGATTCGCCGCTGATGCTCAGCGTTAACGCCGGTCCGATCGTCGACCGCGACGGACGCGTCATCGCCGCCGTCTCGGTCTTTCACGACGAATCGGCTCGTCGCCAAAGCGAAGAGAACGTGCGGGAATCGCAGCGTTTCCTGCGCTGCTCGCTAGATGCCCTCACCAGCCACATCGCGGTGCTGGACGAGCAGGGGGACATTCTCGAAGTTAATGAAGCCTGGCGAAGGTTCGCCGACGAGAACAACTTCGAATACTTTCGGTACGGCGTAGGCAGCAACTATCTCGAACCATTCGAGACGGCCACGGCCGACCAATGCGGCGATGGCCCGGCGATCGCCCGCGGCATTCGCCAAGTCATGCAAGGCGAGCGCGAAGCGTTCGAGTACGAGTACCCTTGCCATTCGCCTCAGGAGCAGCGCTGGTTCTTACTGCGCGTGACCCGTTTTACCGGGCCGGGCCCGACGCGCGTGGTCGTCGCGCACGAGAACGTGACCAAGCTGCGAGTGGCCTTGGACGCGCTGCACGATGCCGATCGTCGCAAGGACGAGTTTCTGGCAACCTTGGCGCACGAGCTTCGCAATCCGCTCGCCCCCATCCGCAACGCGATCCATATCTTGAAGATGCCCAGCGTCGATCGGCCGACCGTTACCCAAACGGTCGACATGATGGAGCGACAAGCCAGCCAGCTTACGCGGCTGGTAGACGATTTGATGGACGTGTCGCGAGTGATGCGTGGCAAGATCGAACTGCGGCTGAAAACGGTCGATCTGGCCGAGGTCATCCAGCAAGCAGTGGAGACGGCAACGCCCTTGGTGTCGGCCAAACATCACACGCTCGAGCTCGACTTGGAGGACCGGCCTTTGCTGGTTCAGGGCGACGCCGTGCGTCTGTCGCAAGTCATCGGCAACCTGATCACCAACACCGCCAAGTACACCGAGCCCGACGGGCGCATCGAGATCACCTCGCGCTCCGAAGACAGCACGGCGATCATTTGCATTCGGGACAACGGTATCGGCATCCGGCCCGAGCAACTGACCGGCATCTTTGATTTGTTCATGCAAGTCGATCACGCCACGACGCGGGCTCAAGGGGGCCTGGGCATCGGATTGACGCTCGTGAAGAACCTGGTCGAACTGCACGGCGGCTCGGTGCGAGCCTACAGTTCTGGGCTGCAACAGGGGAGCGAGTTTGTCGTGCGGTTGCCTTTGCTCGTGCAATCCGCGCCCGCCGATTCAGAGCTCGCAGGTTCGGGGCTTGCCGATTCTCAGTCCGATGCGTTCGCAAGTGAATCCGCCTCGGCCTCGAAGTGCCGCATCCTGGTCGTCGACGACAATCGCGATGCGGCCAACAGCCTGGCTCTGCTGCTGCGCGCGCTGGGCCATGCCGTCGATGTGGCCCATAGCGGACCGGGCGGAATTAACGCGGCACTGACGCTCAAGCCGCAAGTCGTCTTCCTCGACATCGGTATGCCGGAGATGGACGGCTATGAAGTCGCCCGGCGTCTGCGAGCCAATCCGGCGACAGCCGATCTGTGCCTGGCGGCCCTGACCGGCTGGGGACAAGCCGAGGATCGACGTCGCACGGCCGAAGCCGGCTTCGACCATCACATCGTCAAACCACCCGCCCTGCCCGAGATCATGTCCGTGCTCCGCGAAGCCAGCGAGAAGAACAGCCACAACGGAGTGGG
>JBQCEI010000145.1:0-3653 GCA_051960375.1 Aureliella sp.
CCTTCAATCTCAATTATTTCTCGAATTTGCAAGATTTATAGCGACTCGCGTAGAGTTTTTAGAATTTCCACTTTTGTGGGCGTCAAGTCTCTGGCATTCACCGGCAGCATCGACACTCTGCTGTTAAGGAGGGCACATATGCATTCTGAGCCCCTTCCGCACTCCTGCCCTAGCGGTCAAATATACGGAGACTCGCCTCTTCATTCGCACATTCTACTACCGTGTCGCTAGGAAATCGGTCCCGATAGTAAATGCCAAATACCTGCTTGCCTACTCGGTCGAAAAATGTCGCCCAGCAGTCAGCGTCAGGGAGACTGAGTTCTTGGCAACTGTCCTTCATCTTCTGGAATGGGGCGGCGTCAGGCTCCGAATAAAAGGCCAGAGATCGAGCAATTGCATCACGATTAGCGCTTGAGGCATCTCTGATCGCAGGCGCGATATACTCACGGACTATCTTCTCTACGTCATCGGCATCATCAGGATCGAAGTTTTCAAAAGGGACTCGCCTGATCAATTCGATGCGCTCGAGTAGTCGAAACAGTGATCCCAGTATGAAATAATTGACCTCATTCACTGGCGGTGAACCTTCACTCATAAATGGGATATGCAGATATAACTTGCAGCAGAAAAGGGGTCAGGACCGGGTCAGGACCCTTTTGGGGCGAGGTACGAGTCAAACGCGCGGAGGAGTTGGTCGATTTGCTGGTCGGTATGCGCCGCCGAGAGGCTGAGGCGGAGGCGGGCGCTGCCGGCGGGGACGGTCGGGGGACGGATGGCTGGGACGTAGCAGCCGGCGGCGGCCAAGTGCGTGCTCAGCTGCAGAGCTCGATCGGATGTGCCCACGATCACGGGGATGATTGGCGTGCGGCCATCGGGAACTTGCCAGCCTTGCACTTGCAGCGCCGTGCGCACGCGACTGGCCAGGCTCAGCAACCGCTCTCGTTCGGCTGCGAGCGACGGCATCAGTGCGATGGCGGCTTGGGCCGCGGCCACGACCGGCGGCGCGATCGCGGTGCTGTAGATGTAACTGCGGCAGCGCTGCACGAGAAAATCGACGAGAGACTCCGACCCGGCTACGAAGCCGCCGCAGCTGCCGATCGCTTTGCTAAGCGTGCCGAGCTTGGCAAGCCAACGCTCGCCCGCGCCAAGCTCTTCGCACAGTCCGCCGCCAGTCGCGCCGAGCACTCCGCTGGCGTGGGCTTCGTCGACGACCAAGCCGGCATCGTAACGCTCGCAGATATCGGCCAGGGCATCCAGCGGCGCGATGTCGCCATCCATGCTGAATACCGACTCGGTAATCACGAGCACGCGCCGATAACACGATCGTTCCTTGGCGAGCACCTCCGCGACTTGGTCCGCGTCGGCGTGCGAGTAGATGCGTTTCCGAGCGCCGCTGAGCCGACAGCCGTCGATCAAGCTGGCGTGATTCAAACGATCGCTCAGCACTAAATCCTCCGGCCCCGCCAGCGCCGCAATCAAGCCGACGTTCATCGCCAACCCGCTGGTGAAGACGAGCGCCGACGCGGCATGCTGCCAGGCGGCCAGTTGGTGTTCGAGCTCGGCGAGTGCGGCGCTATAGCCGCTGACCAGCGGACTGGCGCCGGCTCCCGCGCCGAATGCCGCTAGCGCCGCCGCGGCAGCTTGGGCTAAGTGAGGATCGCGGCGCAAGCCGAGATAGTCGTTGGTCCCAAAGTTGATGAGCGGCCGTCCGTCGCGAAGTTGCAGCAGCCGCTCGTCAGCCTCGAGGTGCCCATGGCGTCTGCGGCGCAAGCTCTCTGCGTCCGCCTCGTCGAGCGTCTGGCGAAAGAAGGATTGCCAATCGAAACCGGGCATTCACGCAATTGCTTCGATGAGGGATGAGGTCGCTACGACGCTGGCTGGGCGGTCTTTGGCGGGGGACTGGTTTTCTTGGCGCGGTAGTCGCGCCATGTCTTGAGAGCTTCGGCTCGCACCTCCGGATTGTCGGTCGGAAAACCGATCGTCGTTTCCCGGATGCCCATCGTTTCATCCACGTCGATGACCGGAAAGAGCTCGAGCAAATCGAACCCGGCCAGTTTCAGTCCGGCAGCCAGAGCCACATCGCCCAGCGTGCGCTGATACTTGCGGCGCTGTCCCTGCGGAGCGGGCTGAGGCATTTTCTCTTCGCGCAGCGGCGGAGCGATGCGTTCCTCGCGAATATCGTCGCCGCGTGGGTCTGGCTCAAAAGTCTCGAGCACCGTGCCGTCGTCGACGAACTTGTCGATCAAGTCGAGGTCGTCGATCGATCCGAACTTCGCCAAGCAGATCAGGGCTTGGGCTTTCGAGGCCGGTTCGGCCGGCGTGGCCAACAGCCGCCGTGCCATGTCGGCTCCTTCAGGGACTTGGGTCTGGAACGCGATGCTGATCACGTCATCGGCCATCGTGACCGGAGCTTTGAGGAACCACTTGCCGAGCATCTTGCGCGTGCAGACGCGCGAATTGGGTTGTACGAGCAGCTTTTGAAAGCCACCGAATTGAAACTCCGACTTGATCGTATCGTGCAAGTCCTGCGGCGGATTTTTCAGTGCGGCAGCGGCGGCCAAGAGCGCGATGCAATCGCCCGTTACCGGACGATTCCCTTTTTGATAGAGCGATTCGCGAACCTCGCGGCACATCGCACCGATGACCGTCCACAAGCGCTGCTGGGGATCGGCGGGCAGTCCTTCGAAAACGGCAGCTGGCACCGAGCCGCCCTCGACCGACTCCAAGCACAGCGCCACCAGCCGGCGCTTTTCCACCATGTCAAGAAACAGCCGCTTGGCGGTGCGCGTCGTGCCCGCGGCCTTCGAGAAAGCGGCCCAGCCGGGCAAGCCGTAGCTGGCCGTCGGATCGGGATCGCGAATGAAGCTCTGCGATAAGGCTTCGAACTTATCGCGCTCGATCCGCTCGCGAATCGATCGAGCCCGCCGGCTCACTTCCGCATCCGATCCCTGTTCCGCAGCAGCCAAGGCCAACAAAGCCGGCTCGCCAATCGATAGCAGCTCGGCCGACGCCGCCTCGCGTTGTTGGAACCGCTCCGAAGCGAGCTGATCGATCAGCTCTTGGATGCGAACAGCCTGAGCTGAATTTGCTTGAGCTGAATTTGCTTGAGCTGAGCTCGCCTGCGTCGCCTGCTGCCGGCTCTTATTGCCAACTGCTGTCTGATCACCATCCGCTTGAGCGCGCACCAGCGCGGCCGGCGAGCTCGCCAGGCACAGAGCCACCAATCAACCGAGCTTTGTCCAACGCCGCCGGCGGTTGACGCAATCGGGGTGAAGCTGGGCGACAGATCGCCAACTGCAACGCTCTGAGGCAGAATTCACTGTCTTATCTCGCTTCAAGTGACATAGGGTTCGGTCCGACGAACTCCTAAAAGCTTGCTGATTGAGTCAGCGGCACGCGGCAGCAAGGTGATTTTGCTGCAATCCGCAGGCTATCGCCCAGTGGCTGATCGATTCCACAGGCTGCTCATTCGGGTAGGAGGGTAACGGGCAATTGTACCATTTTTCCTTCTTCTGGCTCTTGGGAAAGTGCATTTTCGGCGCCGCAGAGGTCGTTTGTCGCATCGATGGCGAAGTCCGCCAGTGATGTGCGTGATAGCACTACAACGGCGGCGAACTTGGTTACAATCGAGCCACCTTGCGAAGCGCATTTTT
>JBQCEI010000146.1:0-2023 GCA_051960375.1 Aureliella sp.
GCCGAGGTTCGACGTCTTGGCCGACAGGACGAGCGTCCCTTCTCCGAACTCGAAATCCAGTCCGCGCGTTTCGGTGTCGGCCACGATCGCCGCCTGACGGATGGCGGTGAAGAACGGACCCACGTTGAATTCCACCTTCACCGAGTTATCGCGTTTGGGAATGACTTGCCGCCAGTTCGGATAGCGACCTTCGACCAGCCGCGAGTAGATCGTGCAGCGGCTGGTGCGCAGCAGCACGTCGTTGGTCCGCGAAGCGATGTGCACCGACTCGTCCTTCTCGCCGATCGAACGCTCCATCAGGCCGAGCGACTTGGTCGGGATGATCGTCGTGTTGCCGGTGGTCTGATGCCCGCCGACGCTCTTGCCCTGCCCTTGCATGCGAGCCAGCCGGCGACCGTCGGTTCCGACCGCCAGCACGTCGTCGCCAACCAGTTCCATCAGCACTCCACCGAGCGCATACCGCGAACTATCCGGGTCGGTGGCGAAACTGGTTCGCCGAACCATCTCGCGAAACAATCGAGCGGGCACCTCGTGGTAGGCTTCTTCTTCGAAGCCGACGACGCTCGGATACTCGTCGGGATTGGCACTCGGCAGTTTGAACTCCGCGTGTTGACCGCTGACGACCGTCTCGGTGCCGACGGTCTCAAAGCCCAACTGCTCGTCGCTGCTTTCCCGCAAGATCAGGCCGACGCGCGAGACGGGCAACAACGCGCGACCGGGCTGCTGGACGTCCACTCCTTCAACATCGATGCGGATGCCCGTCTCCATATCGGTTGCCATCAACGTCACGCGATCTTCCCCGGCCTCGATCTTGACGTTCTGCAGAATCTCTTTTGGGCTGCGGGCGTTGGCTACGCTGGCTGCTAGTTGAAAGGCGCTCGCCAGTTTTTCTCGATCGCAAGCAATTTTCATAATCGCGTCTGTTCTTCTCGGCTAAGCGGGGGTCGCCACTACAAACTGATGAGCCGGCTCGCGGGGAGCGTTCGTTTTCCAACGAATGGCAGGAGTTGTTGTACCTTGAGTTGAGTGAAAGCAAAACCACCGCCCGTCCCGATTTTTACCGCGGAGGACGCGGAGAAAGACAGAGTCGCTTGCTCGTCCCTTCCTCAAGCGATCTGCCTTCTCTCCTGAGTTAGTTATTAAATAGTAGTATTAGGAATGGGCGCGGAAATGGGCAGTCCTGGAGCGATCGCGATCGGGCAACGTGTTCCACAGGCGAGACTTACAGCTCGGGCTAGTCTCAAAAAAACGGTGGATATCTCGTCGAAATGCTGTCGGCGGGAGTCAGCGGCTGTCGTCAATTGAAGCGTTCACTGAAACGCGCCGGCAGGCCGTGTTGATGGTTGCCAATCGCCTCAACATCCGCAAACGAAGATTGACACTTAATCCACACCGGCTATCCCTCCGCGATCTCCGCGTCCTCCGCGGTAAAAATCGGCTTAGGATCGCTCTGCCGGAACCGCCAGAGTGAGCTCGTGCTCGAGCTCAGAAAGAGCCTGCGAGAGTTCTGGATCGCCGGGCAAAGTTTCTTCAAACTTGCGGCAAGCATGCAGGATCGTCGAATGGTCGCGGCCGCCGAAGTATTCGCCAATCGCTTGCAGGCTGGCCGAGGTCAGGCGGCGGGCCAGCAGGATCACCAGGCCGCGAGCGCGGACAACGCGAGCAACGCGCGTAGCCCCGCGAAGTTCGGGCAGCTTGATCCGAAAGCGCCGCGCCACCGCCTTGGCGATCGAGTTGATATCCGGCGGTTGCAGCGTGGACGAGCCCAGCGCCTGCTCGCGCAGCTGCACGGCATCGAGCTGTCCATAAAGTTTGCGCTGCTGGCTCGCCAAACTGACCAGCGTTTGCAGTTGCTGCACTGTCAGCGGCTGGTTGACCTTGCCGAGGATCGCAGCCAGCTCGTCGACCGATACCAGCGGATCGATCGACGAGACCAATAGGGTGAGGATCTTGGCTCGCGTGGCGGCGTGCGGCAGCGACAGTTCCACGCTGTAGCCGCCGGTCAGCCGGCTAGCCAGTTGCG
>JBQCEI010000147.1:0-2440 GCA_051960375.1 Aureliella sp.
AGGAACCGAAGATGCTGAGCAGGACGAAATGCGAGTCCGACGAACTACTCCGCGAGTCATTGCTACCCAAAGTCTCGGAAGAGTTCGCTCTGGATGAAGCGAGCGCAAGCCTCGGCGCCGCTGCCCCCTGCATCGGCTGAGGTCACAGGAGCGGGACAAGCCAAGTGACAGCTCTGCGCCCTCTGTGAATACCTCTGCGCCTCTGCGTTTTATTTCTTTGCTTCAGCCCCGAGAGCAAACCGCGGGCTACCGCCCGACGGCTGATGTGACAAACTCTCCAAGTTGCTGCCAGTACGCTTCGCTCGCCCAGTCGTCGTGGTCGGCGCCGGGAATCGCGAAAAACTCCTTGGGCTCATTGGCAGCTTCGAAGAGCCGCTTGCCTAGCTCGAACGGGATCACGCGATCGCGCTCGCCATGGCTCTGCAGGAGCGGACCGTGGAACTTGGCGATCTCGCTGACCGATGACAGCAGCGTGGGCGGGACGACCGACGAGTGCTGGGGATAGTGCACGTCGGCTAAGTCGCGGAGCGATGAGAATGTGCTCTGCAAGACCAGAGCTTGCGGAGCCGACTCGGCAGCGAGCTGGACCGCGATCGCCCCGCCGAGCGATTCGCCCATCAGCATCATCTGCGAATTGTCGATGCCGGCCAGTTCCCGGAGCTTCGCTCGCGCGGCTCGCGCATCTTGCAACGCCCCGTCGATCGTCGGCATGCCCGCGCTGCGGCCGAAGCCTCGGTAGTCGAAGATGAACACATCGACCTTCACCCACGACTGCAGCCAGCGGAGCATCGATGCCCGCGAGGCGACGTTGCCAGCGTTGCCATGCAGAAACAGAACCGTCGCCCGCGCCTGGGGACAGCGGCAATACCAGCCGTGCAGCCGGGTATTGTCCGCAGCCGGGAAGTACACGTCCTCGTAGTCGAGATCCTGCGGCGCCCAATCGCCACTGGGGTATCGAGCGGGAAAGAACAGCAACTGGTTGATCCCCTGCGGCCGCTTGGGCTTGTAGAATTCCGCCAACGGCGCAAGCACCGCCGAAGCCACCGCTGCGATGAGCATGATCGTCGCTAAGAATCTTTGCATCCCAGCCGTTCCGTTACGAAGGGTTCGCCAGTCGCGAAGCACGCATCTCTCAGTACACAGCAGCGATCTTTGGTAACCCGACGCGTAAGCGAGGGACGAACCTGCCGGCGTTTGGGCTTTTCTGTGTGGCACTGGCTTTGCCAGTGGCTCTTTTGCCGAAGTTTGTGGCGCTCAACCGCCCGGCCGCTTTCCGATGTCGGACTATGTTGCAAAACTTTTCCATGGACGTTGGAGTGGCGTTGGAACGCTTACCGGCCCTTCGGGCGCTTCAAACTTCGAAGCCGAAGACACTGGCATAGCCAGTGCCACACCGAGAAACGCGCTGGCTTCAAAACTTACGCGCGGGGTTAATCGAAGTTGATTTTCAGTCCCAGCTCTTTCATCTGCAAGAGTGCCTCGGCATTGCCGCGCGCGTCGTCGACCGGGTTGTGGGTGTGCCGGGTCTTGCGAAGGTACTTGAAGTTGACGTACATGTCCTTGCGCATTCCCTTGTAGAGCGAGCCGAGATTGGTCGAGCTAAACCCGAACGGATTGTTGCCTAGGAAATGATGGAAGTACCAATTGATGAACTGCCAGTCATAGCCGTTGTTGTCCGAGACGAACAGAATTCGGCCCTTGCAGCTGGCGCTCAGCCATGCTCGAAATTGCTCCATCACCTCCCTGGGCTCGTCAAACGCCATGCATTGCTCGCGAGAGAAACCGCTGACGGCCAGCGCCTCGGGGATGAATGCCTCAGAGATCGGTTTCAGCTTGCCATAAAAAGTCCGATTCAGCTCCGGCTCGACGATGATCGCGCCAAAGCAAACCATCGAGTAATCGCCCGGGATCGGACCATCCGATTCAACATCGACCATCACGTACGGCATGCGAACTCCTCAGTCCTTATCTCGTGGTCGCCGTCCCTGCCATTAACTGGCGTCACTGCAGCGCCATCATCAGCGCCACAACGTTCGAAGCCAAGACAAACGTTATATTCCCGACGGCGCTGATTACCCAAACAATCATGGCTAGTTTAGCAACAGCCTTTTCGACAGCGTGCTCGAGCCACGGCAAAGCGAGCACGGCATTGAGAGCCAATAGGCCAGCGAACAACCAAGCAGAAAAGATCAGCTCGAATAGAACTGTTCTCACTCCGAAATCGAACCACGTATTGCCATCTACGTGATGGTTTGGATAGCTAGAACCAAGTCTCGTTGCGCAGCGCAAAAGCACAGCGGCTCAGATTCGCCCCGGAGGGGCCGTCGTCAGTAGCCCGGGGCGGAAGCCCCGGGGACGACGCAGACCCAGGGCAATTTCCGCCCCGGAGGGGCCGGCGTAGGCGGTTTCGCGTCGCTACGCCGGCCCCTCCGGGGCGGAC
>JBQCEI010000148.1:0-3123 GCA_051960375.1 Aureliella sp.
TCCTCGGGATCGCTGGGGGAGCGGTGCTGACGATCGCTCTGATTGTTGCCGTGGGCATGACCGTCGCCCGCAGTCCCTACGTGACCGGCCAAGCCATCCGCCGCGAGCAGCCCGTCCCGTTCAGCCATCAGCATCACGTCGCCGACGCAGGGATCGATTGCCGCTACTGCCATGCGACTGTGGAAAAGTCGGCCATGGCCGGCTTGCCGACCAGCGAAGTGTGCATGAACTGCCACCGCGTGCTCTGGAACCAAAGCAAGATGCTCGAGCCGGTTCGGCTGAGCTACCGCGACAACATTCCGATTCAGTGGAACCGCGTCCATGATCTGCCCGACCACGTCTATTTCAATCACAGCATCCATATCAAGAAAGGTATCGGGTGCTATAGCTGCCATGGCCGCATCGACGAAATGCCACTGACCGAACAAGCCCAACCGCTGAACATGGAGTGGTGCCTGGATTGCCATCGCGATCCCCGGCAACATGTGCGTCCGGCTCACTTCCTTTATGTCACCAAGCCGCTCGAGGAGTTGATCGCCGCTGGCGCCCAGTCCGCGGAGCGCGTGCGGGCCGAGGCCGCCGCCACCCAACAGCCCAAGAGCAGAACCGACTGTTACACCTGCCACCGCTGAGATCCACCCCGCTCGTACCGCGAGGAATCAGACTGAGCGCCGAGATCGCAGTGCGTGGAAGCGATGCGGTCGCTTGCAAACCACTATCAACCGCGGTGGCCGCCGACCGCCCGGCCGGCATGAAGCATGCAAGTGGTCGCGCAGCCGAGTCGAGCTATTGGGCTGCGACCAACAGTGAGCATCAGTGTGCGCGTTCAACTTGATTATCCCTGTAGCCAAAGCACCTTAGGCCTATGATCGAACACGGTATGCTTCCGGTTCTCCAGGGCGAGGACAACGCACCGCATGCTCATGCGCCCCAGCCCAGTGCGCCGCAGCCCAGTGCGCCGCAGCCCGACGCGCCTCCATCGGATTGGTGGCGCTCCTTGGCCGAGTACGCGCAAGCCGCCGAGTATCAGCAGTACGCTCAGCGCGAATTTCCTCGCGATGCCAGCCGGTTGCTCCCCGAATCGCGACGTGAGTTTCTCAAACTGATGACCGCCTCGCTGCTGCTGGCCGGAGCGGCAGGTTGTCGCCTGCGTCAGCCCACCGAGAAAATCGTCCCGGCCGCGCGCCACTCCGAGCAAGCTACCCCGGGCGTATCGACCCACTACACGACGGCTTACGACTTCGCCGGATCGGCCCTGGGACTCACGGTCGAGTGCCGCGATGGGCGGCCGGTCAAAGTCGAAGGCAATCCCCTGCATCCGGCCAGTCGCGGCGCGACGACGGTTTTCGCGCAAGCCGCGACGCTCGACCTGTACGATCCCGATCGGGCGCGCACGCCGACGCTCCGAGGCGATGTCGTCGGCCTCTAAACGGTTCGCGAAATGTTAGCGGCGGTCCGAAGCCGCTTCGACGATAGCCGTGGCGCAGGCGTGCGGTTTGTGATCGGCACCTCCACCAGTCCCACGCTTAAGCGACTGCTGGACCGGATGACCGAGCGCTGGCCCGAATCGAAATGGCTGGTCTATGAACCGGTGCTTGACGACTCGATGCGCACGGCTTTAAAAAACCTTTCCCAAGCGATCGATGCCGACTTCGCCGAGCCCATCTATGATTTCTCCAAAGCCCAGGTAGTCGCTTCGATCGACCGCGATTTTCTCGCAGCGAGAGAAGGCCCGCCTTGCTACGTCCGGCAATTCGCCGACGCGCGGCGCATCGTCGGAGCAAGCCGCCAATCAGGCGACGATGCAGCCGACAAGCCCGCCGAGCAAATACGTCTGTATCACCTGGGCTCGACCCCGACGGTCACTTCGTCCAAAGCCGATCATCCGCTGTACCTGACGCCCAGCGCGGTTGTGCAAGCGGTCATCGAGTTGGCGCTCCGCTTGGATGTCGCCGTACCGACGTCCGCATCCGCGGCTACGAATGAGCCGGCATCGGCCGACGCAAAGGACCGAACGCGGCAGTGGATCGATCGACTAGTAACCGATCTCAAGCGCGCACCGGCGCGGAGCTTGCTCGTGGCCGGTCGCGAGCAACCGCCGCTGGTCCACTGGCTGGTGCATGCAATCAATGCCAAGCTCGGTTCGATCGGTCAGTGCATCCACTTCATCGAATCGCCGCAAGTGCGACCGAGCGGCCAAACATCGAACGCTCGCATGTTGGCAGAGCTGGCCGACGAGTGCCGCGCGGGCAAGGTCCAAGCGCTCTTTATCTTGGGAGGCGATCCGCTCGGCGGCGTTTCGGGCGAAGCGCAACTTACCAAGGCGCTGCGGCGCGTAGAGCTCACGATCGCGCTGGTCGACTCGCCCAATGCAACAGCCAGTCGTTGTCAGTGGGCCATCCCGCGTTCGCACTTCCTGGAAGCTTGGGGAGACGCGCGGGCCTACAACGGACTGGCATCGATCGTACAACCGATGATCATGCCGATGCACCCGAGCCTGAGCGATATCGAGCTCCTGGCGGCGCTACTCGACGACAGTGAGTCGGGTTATCAAGCGGTGCGCAAGACATGGAACGACCGACTCGGAGCCGACGAGGACGATCCACGTTGGCAGACAGCTCTAGCAACCGGCATCATCGAGGGCACCGCCGCAGAGACACTCGAGATCGATGCGCCGCAAGAGCCGGGTGAGTTCGATCCGCAAGACTTGCCCAAGCCCAACCGCGACGCAGCCGTGTTTGAGTTGGTGCTCCACCCCGACCCGACCGTATGGGACGGGCGGTTCGCCAACAACAGTTGGCTGCAAGAGCTGCCTAAGCCGCTGACGCATCTGGTCTGGGACAATCCCGCTTGGCTGGCGCCGAGCGATGCCGCAGCCCTGGGAGTCCAGAATGGTGACGTCATCGCGGTCCACGCTGGCGAGCAGCGCATCGAGGTGCCCGTATGGATCGTGCCCGGCCATGCCACCGGCTGCGTTTCTCTGTTCTCGGGTTATGGAGCGGCGACCTCGGGTCGAGTGGCCCGCGGCGCGGGTTTCGACGTCAGCCCGCTGTTCGTCGATGGACGCCCTTTCCGCGGGCAAGCGACGCTTCACAAGACCGGTCGCACTTACAAGCTGGTGAC
>JBQCEI010000149.1:0-6263 GCA_051960375.1 Aureliella sp.
TCGCCAGCATCTGCTGCGCGGTCTCCGTTCCGCCGGTCAGCACCACCGCTTCGATTCGCCGGTCGGGCAGGAGCACTTCGCCCGCGGTGCGTCCGCTGCAGGGAAGCAATTGCAGAGCCCGCCGCGAAACCCCCGCTTCCCAAAAGCATTCGCACAGAATGCGAGCCGGCAGGACGGTATCGGAGGCGGGTTTCAAGATAACCGTGTTGCCCGCTGCCAGCGCCGCGGCGATGCCCCCGCAAGGAATGGCGATCGGAAAGTTCCAAGGGCTGATCACCAGCACTGTCCCGAGGCCTCGACTGCGGCCACATGCTCGACCGGTCGGCCAGTCGCCGTAGTGTCCCTCGGCCAGATCGAGCGCCGTGCGCGCATAGAACTCGACAAAGTCGATCGCTTCGCTGACTTCGGGATCGCTCTCGAGAACCGTCTTGGCGCCGTCGGCCATCGCCGCGCCGATCAAGTCGCCGCGGCGCTCACGCAGTCGCTGAGCTACGCCGCGCAGCAAGCGATAGCGCTCGCTCGGTTCCAAGTCGCGCCAGCCATCGCGATCCGCCTCGGCGGCAGCGACCGCTCGGCGCAGCTGATCGGCGTCGGCCTGGCGGTAGCGAGCGACGACGACTCCGGGGCGCGATGCATCGCGCGATTCCACCGGTTCGCCGCCGCCTGTTTCATCGCGGCCGTCGACCGTCACCGGGATATCGACCGCGCGGGAGTCGCAGCGCTGCTGCCACTGCTGCACCACTTCTTCGGCCCAGCGGCTGTTCTGCTCGAGCGCAAAGTCGGTGTCGGGTTCGTTGATGTACTGCGGCCACGACGCGGGCGCTGGCGGCTGTTGCGGTGGCCGGTGACGGTCCTGCGTGCGCCGGGGTGCAGAGGTGACCGTTTCGATCAAGCGCGTCGAAGCGAGGAAGTGCGACTGCAAGCGATCCCAAGCGGGACTGCCAACGGAGATCTTAAAAGCGTGCCGCAGGAAGTTATCCGCGCCGGTGTTCTCGTCGAGGCGGCGCACGAGGTAGCCGATCGCGCTCGTAAAATCTTGTTCGGTGCAAGCCGGCGCGTAGAGCAGCAGATTGTCGGTCAGCTCGTGCAGCGCCCGCCGCTGATGGTTGGCCATCCCTTCGAGCATTTCGAACTGAACGCGGTCAAGCACTCCCAGGCGTTTCGCCAGAACGAGCCCGAAGGCCACTTCGAACAGATTGTGGCTGGCCACGGCGATGTTGACCGCAGCGATCCTGTCGGGCTGCATGCCGTAGAGCAACATGCGTTTGTAGTTGGCATCGGTTTCGAGCTTGGTCTTGTACGGCGCTTGGGGCCAGCCGCGCAGCGATGCTTCGACGCGTTCCATTTCCATGTTCGCACCTTTGACGATGCGAATCGTGATCGGATCGCCGCCGCGCTGGACGCGGGTTTGGGCCCACTCGGTGAGCGTTTGCTGTACCAGGAAGCTGTCGGGTATGTAGGCTTGCAGAGCGATGCCGGCCCGCGTGTGCTCGAGTCCCGGTCGATCGAGCGTCGCCATGAATGCTGCCGAGGTCAGCGCCATATCCCGATACTCTTCCATATCGAGATACACGAACTTCGGCACGCGCTCAGCCGAGCGGCGCTGGAAGTGATGCCGCGCCGCGGCGCGATAGAGCAATTCGAGGCGATCGCCCAGCACCTTGAGCGTATGGGCGCGGGCCAGCGGCGAGATCTGAGAGTAGAGAGTGGAGATCTTGACCGAGACGACTTCGATCTCGGGCTGCTGCAATGCGGCAAGGTATTTTTCGAGGCGGCTTTGGGCTTCGGCTTCACCGAGGATCGCTTCGCCGAGGAAGTTGACATTCATGCGAATGCCTTCTTCGCGGCGAGCCAGGAGGTGCTGGCGCAAGAGCTCGCGCTCGGCCGGCAAGATGACGTTGGCGGTTTCTTTACGCATCTTGTCCTTGACCAGCGGCACGGCCACGCCGGGCAAGTAGTTGCCAAACGACTGGAACCCGCGGAGCAGCGCTCGGTCCAGTTGCGAGAAGAATCGCGGGATCCCCTGCACGTCGAGAATGTGGATCAGTTGATCGACCGCGCGATCGGGGCTGCGGCTGCGAAAGCCCTGGTCGGTCATCTCGGTGAGAGTGACCTTATCTGCAGGATGTTGCAGCATGCGGTCGAGCTCGGCCCGTTGCCGCCGCTCTGCAGGAGTTTGCAGTTCGGATGCCCGCCGCTGAATATGGGTGGCCAGTTCGCTAGCACGCGAAGCGATATCGAGTAGATCGAAGGTGCTCAACCCAGTCTCGTCTAAAGCCGGCTCACGCGGCTGATTCTGCTCGCGCTCGACCGGCGGTGAGTGTCCGCCGGAAGAGGCGGCTGACGGATCGCCCGACTCGTTTACTCGAGCGGCGGAATCGCTCCGGTGGGAGCTTCCGGCGATTTGCTCGAGCAGTCGGGGCGATAAGCGGCTCAAAACGGCACGTCCTCATCGTCTTCGTAAGAGGCTTCGGCGAAGGCCGCGTTGGCGTCGCCCACCGAGCCTTTGCCGCCGACGACCTGGAAGCTGACCGCTTCGGCGTTGAGGAAATACTTCACTTCGCTGCTTGGGTCTCTTTGCCACTTGCGACCATTGAGACGGTAGGTGACTTCGATTTCATCGCCGACATTCAAGCTGTCGATACTATCGCAGTTATCTCCCGTGAAATCGATCGGGATATAATTAGGAAAGCGACCGTTCTGCTCGAGGACCAGCAAACGTTTGCGAAACCCTTTTTGGCCAAACGTCTTGGTCCCCTCGATCACATGTACAATTCCTCGAACCTTTGCGTCGCTCATTCCGCTGTCCTGTTGGATATCCAAAAATCGCAGCCGACTGTGCGCCGGCTCTCCGCTCCAACTAGGATTGTACCGCATCTAGCGGGGCCGGAAAGTCAAAGCGATGTGGCGAAACCCCGACGCAACGCGCAATATTTGAAGCTCCGTACCTCCGAGTGTGGCACTGGCTATGCCAGTGTCTCCTGCTTCGAAGGTCGAAGCGCGGCAGACCTGGAATGCGTGCCAGTGCCAAACCAGCTTCCGCCGAAAACTGCTGCAAGACGGTTCGCCATTGGGGAGTGCTTAGCTCCTGAACCTCCCGAACTTCGAAAAAAGAGCCACTGGCATAGCCAGTGCCACACAGGGCTCGGCAGTGTCGGCCCGAAAGGGCGACCCGAAAAGCCTGCTTGCCGCCTGACGCAATGTTTGCCAAGTCGATATACTTCCTCGAGATTCGCCATGTCCCTGCGGGAGCACCTTCCAGCAGAGCGTGTCCCGGCGATCCACACCCAACCAAGCCGCGTTGTTACGAGCTGAACTTGCAATGAACGCTGTTCCTTCGTCGTTTTTTCTCCGCCACGACTTCCTGATTCGGCGGCTGCACTCTCTCAGCGGGCTGATACCGGTCGGGGCCTATATGACGGTCCACCTGCTGGTCAACGCGACATTGATCAACGGTCCGGGCGCCTATCAGACTCAGGTTTACAACATCCACTCGCTCGGAGCGATGTTGTGGCTGGTCGAATGGATCTTCATTTTCATCCCACTGATATTCCACGCCGTCGTCGGCTTTTGGATCATTGGCACGGGGAAGTCGAACGCCGTGCAGTACCCGTTTCGAAACAGCTGGCGCTACACCTGGCAGCGGTGGACCGGCGTCGTGGCCGCGATCTTCATCCTGTTCCACGTGTTCCAGATGCACGGCTGGTTCCACAACGAGTTCTGGCTCAAGAACGTCGCCGAGCCGCTCCACATGGCTCGGTTCCGACCCTACAACGCAGCCAGCACGCTCGCCGAGGCGATGCAGGGAGTCGTCTGGCCCGTGGTCTACGCCATCGGTGTGCTCGCCTGCGTCTATCACCTGGCCAACGGCATCTGGACGATGGGCATGACCTGGGGCGTGTGGTTGACTCCTAAAGCCCAGCGGCGAGCCGACGTGGTGTGCATCGCCTTTGGCGTCCTGCTGGGCATCGTCGGGCTGAGCTCGCTGTGGGCCGCTAAGACGACCGACATCGAAGAGGCTCGCCGAGACGAAAACGGCATGTACGAAGATCGGGTCAGGACCGGCCAAATGCGGCCCGATCCGCACAAACGCTCCGAGCTCGAACAGACCGACGGCGGCGTGGCAGTCCAGCCATAAAGAGAAAGTGCGTCGACCGCCGCTGGTTAGCGTTGTAACCCGACGCGTAAGCGAGGGACGAACCCGCGCCGGCGGACAGATCCCAAGCCACTAAGACACAAGAGTTTGAACCGGATGACGTTTGCAAACCTGTACGCGCCGCGTCCCTCGCTTACGCGTCGGGTTACATAAGTTGATCCATTAGCTGAAAACGAGTTGAAAGTAAGATCCGAGATGGCAGCGAAACGTGTTGTGATCGTCGGCGGCGGCTTGGCAGGTCTCGCCGCCGCGATGAAACTGGCCGAGTTGGGCGTGGCCGTTGACCTGATCAGCTTGACGCCCGTGAAGCGATCGCACAGCGTGTGCGCCCAGGGGGGCATCAACAGCTGCAACGATCAGACGCGGCAGCTGGGCGACTCGGAATGGAAACACCTGGACGATACCGTCTACGGTGGCGACTTCCTCCAGCATCAGCCGCCGGTCAAAGAGATGGCCTACGCTGGGCCGAAGATCATCGACCTGATGGACCGCTTGGGCGTCCCCTTCAACCGCACGACCGAAGGCTTCCTTGATCGTCGCCGCTTTGGCGGTACGCTCTACAAACGCACTGCGTTTTCCGGCGCGACCACCGGCCAGCAGCTGCTCTACGCGCTCGATGAGCAAGTGCGGCGCTGGGAAACTGAAGGGATGATTCGCAAGTTCGAGTTCTGGGATTTCCTCGGTCCGATCCTCGACGACGCTGGACGCTGTGTCGGCGTCGTCGCTCAGGACATGGTCTCGATGCAGATCCGCGCATTCCCGGCCGATGCGAGCATGGTCGCCAGTGGCGGCTGCGGCTTGATCTACGGCCAATCGACGATGTCGGTCTTCTGCAACGGCAGCGCCGCCAGCCGCTGCTTCCAGATGGGTGCCAAGTACGCCAACGGCGAATTCATCCAAGTGCACCCCACCGCGATCCCGGGCTCGGACAAGCTGCGGCTGATGAGCGAATCGGCTCGCGGCGAAGGTGGCCGCGTTTGGGTGCCGCGCAAGCCTCAAGACCCGCGCAATCCCAAAGACATCCCCGAGTCGGAACGCTACTACTTCCTCGAAGAACGCTATCCGAAGTACGGCAATCTGGTGCCACGCGATATCGCCACTCGCGAGATTTTCGATATCTGCGTCAACGAAGGACTGAGCGTCGAAAAGAACCGCATGTGCGTGTATCTCGACCTGACGCACATCGCCCGCTCGGAGCTGGATCGCAAGCTGGGCGGCATCCTGGACATCTATGAAAAATTCCAAGGTGTCGATCCGCGCATCACGCCGATGAAGATTTTCCCAGCGGTGCACTATTCGATGGGCGGCATGTGGGCCGACTACGCAAGAAGTGCCGACGGCGGACTCAAGGCCGGCTCGCCGATCAATCAAATGACGAACATTCCTGGGCTCTACGCGCTCGGCGAATGCGATTACCCGTATCACGGCGCCAATCGCCTCGGAGCCAACTCGCTGCTGAGCTGCATCTTCACCGGGCTGTTCACCGGCCCGTGTGTGCAGAGCTACATCAATTCGCAGAAAGGCGCTGCGGCCGAGCTGCCGACGAGCATCTTCGAGCGAGCGGTCGCCCGCGAAGAAAATCGCCATCAGAACTTGCTCAAGGCCTCCGGCGGCGAGAATCCGTATCTGATCCATCAAGAGCTCGGCGTGTGGATGACGCGCGCCGCGACGGTCGTGCGCCACAATCCGCAGCTCGACGAAGCCTACGACAAGATCTGCGAACTGCATCAGCGAGCCATGCGCTGCTCGCTCAGCGACGTCGGCAACTGGACCAACCAAAACGTCGTCTTCACCAAGGCGCTGCAGGACATGTTCCCACTGGCCAAGACGATCCTCAAGGGAGCCCGCCTGCGCGACGAGTGCCGCGGAGCTCACTACAAGCCCGAGTTCGAGATGCCGCACTTGGATGCAACCGAACCGGTCGCTCGCCGCCAAGAAGCCGAAGCGTGGTGCGATCGCTTTGAAGAGAACAATCGTAAGTACTTGAAGTCGACCATCGCGCAGTGGAACGGCGAACATCCCGATATCACGTACGAAGATGTCGATACGTCGCTCGTCCCGCCCCGTCCGCGTCTGTACGGCCTGGTCGGCGCCGAAGCCATCGAAG
>JBQCEI010000150.1:0-6498 GCA_051960375.1 Aureliella sp.
TTGAGCGACTGGATAACCCAATCGCGGTAGGCCCACATATCGCGGAGGTTGTCGCGCTGAAAGCCGTGCGAATCGGCATAACGAGCTGCATCGAGCCACGGCCGTGCCCAGCGTTCGCCGAACTGCGGCCGGCTGAGCAGATCATCCACAAGCCGCTCGAGCCGCTGCTGGGTCGGATCGGCCGCAAAGGCTCGCACTTCTTCGAGCGTCGGCGGCAAGCCGATCAGATCGAGGAACAAGCGTCGCACCAATTTCTCGGGCTCGGCGCGAGGCGACGGCTGCAGCCCTTCCTGCTCGAGGCGATGCAGCACGAATCGGTCGATCGGTTGCCTCGCCCAGTTGCGATTGGAAACCGCGGGAAGTTCCGCGCGGGTCGGTCGCACGTACGCCCAGTGTGGCTCGTCCGAGATGTCAGCCGGCCAGGCGGCTCCGCTGGCGATCCAGCGGCCGATGATTTCGATTTTGTCGGCAGAGAGCGGCTGGCCGATCGAGGGCATGATCTCTTCGTGCCCGCGCGGCAAGTTGATCCGCCGCCAAAGCTCGCTCGCCTCCGGTCGTCCGGGCTCGATAACCGCTTCGGCCGACGCGCGATCTTGGCCGTCGAGCCGGAGACCGCCTTCCTGCTTGACCGCTCCATGGCACTCGACGCACGAGCGGCGGAAGATCGGGGCCACGTCTTTGGCAAAGTCGACCGCGGGAGCCTTGCGCGGCGCAGGCTGCTGGGCCAACAAGCTGTTGCTCGGCAAGCCAGCCGCAACTGCGCTGGCAAAGAGCGGGAGCATCCAGCGAAAAAACGCGACGCAGCGCTGGCACATGTTCGTCTTCCTCGGACGCGGAGGCGAGGTGGCTCGAAAGGACGGAGAGGGCAGCACGCGCAAGCGACCAGCGCCGCAAGCGAATAGGTGGGAAGCGAAGCGGCGCAGCCAGGCTCGCGCAGGACCGTATTCTAATACGAAACCCGCGACTCGTCTCGGCGTCTCCGCGCCTCCGCGTCTCGGCGTCTCGGCGTCTCCGCGTCTCCGCGGTGAAAATGTTTTCTGAATTTTTCGCGTTGCGCCACGCCTGGGAAGCGGCACTAAGGTTGGGCGGAGCAGATTTGTCGCAGTGGAATGCGAGCTTGGCCGGCTAAAATACGTGGCGGGTGCCCTTGATGGGTGGAGCGGGTCTTGGCATGAGCGATTCAAAACGAAAACCGGATGCGCAGCGGGACGCTGAAGTGGGCCGCGGTGAGGAAACGCAGGCTTACGGCTCAGCCGATGCGGTCGTGCGCGTCCTGGATGAATACCTGGCAGCGCTCAAGGCCGGGCAGGCGCCCAGTCGTGACGAGCTGCTGGCCCGGCACCCCGAGATGGCTTCGCAACTGGAGGCTTGCCTGGCTGGGCTCGACTTTATCCACGAGGCTCAGGCCAGTACGCGACCGCATCAGAAGATCGGCGACTTCCGGATCGTGCGCGAAGTGGGACGCGGCGGCATGGGAGCGGTCTTCGAAGCCATTCAGATGTCGCTCGGCCGCCGGGTGGCACTCAAGATCCTGCGGTTCAGTCCGACCAGCGACCGAGGTGCCGTCGAGCGTTTTCAGCGCGAAGCGGAAACCGTGGCGACGCTGCACCACACGAACATCGTGCCGATCTTCTTCGTAGGCAGCGAGAAGGGTGTGAACTACTATGCCATGCAGTTCATCGAAGGCCGCAATCTCGCCGAGGTAATCGCTGACCGCGACACCGAAATCCCACCGCAGCAAGTCGCCGCTTGGGGACTGCAAGCCGCCGAGGCGCTCGCCCATGCGCATCGTCGTGGCGTGATCCATCGCGATGTCAAACCATCCAACCTGATCCTCGACCAGGAAGATCGCCTTTGGCTGACCGACTTCGGACTGGCCCGGCGCTTGGACGATGTGACGTTGAGCCTCTCCGGCATGTTGCTGGGAACGCCGCGGTACATGAGCCCTGAACATGCTCGAGCGTCGACCAAACGCATCGATCACCGCAGCGACATCTTCAGCCTCGGAGCGACGCTGTACGAACTGCTCACCCGCACTCCGGCGTTTCCGGGCGATGCAGCCCACGATGTGATTCAGCATATCTTGGCGGGCGAACCGACTCCGATTCGCAAGCTCAATCCAGCGGTGCCGCGCGACCTCGAGACGGTGGTGATGAAGTGCCTGGCCAAGGAGCCCAGCTCGCGCTACGCGTCGGCCGACGATCTCGCAGCCGATCTTCGCGCCGTGCTCGACGACCGACCGATTCGAGCTCGCCGCGCAAGCTCCTTCGAACTGGCCACTCGCTGGCTCAAGCAAAACCAGCGCAGCGTCTCGCAAGTTTCGACCGCGGCCATGGTCACTCTGGCCGTGACGCTGACGACGCTGCTGACGTGGACGAGTTACAAGTCGTGGAACATGGCCGGGGTGCGCCTTGGCGCGGTCAATCCGCCGCTGGTCGCGGAAATCTTGGATGCAGAAGGAAACGCGATCCGCACCGAGACCTTGCCGATGCAAGCTGCGGTGAGTCTGCCGGCCGGCCAGTACGACGTGCGGGTATCGGCCGATGGAACGCTGAGCCAAACGTTCGGCATCAGCCTTGATCGCGGACGCAGCGATGCTCAGTATACGGTCAATGTGGCCGATCAATGGTTGCTCGCCCCGCGGCCGATCGAACACAAATACGACATGTTAGATACCCGTAGCGAGCAAACCGTCATGGTGTGGGGCAAGGACGGCATCACCGTGCACCAACTGCATGGCCCGCCCACATCGTGGACGCTCGAGTTATCGCCAGCGACTGCCAGTGCCCTCAACGCTTTTCCGGGCTACACCAATCCACGACAACCCAACGATGCTCAGGTGCGCGCCTTCGGAGAAACCAACGAGACCAGGCCGTGGATCGTGCACGAGTTGATGGATGTAAACGGCGATGGCGTCGGAGACATCGTCTGCGCAGCGCGGCATCAAGCTTGGATGATGGCCATCTCGGGCACAGGCCAAGGAGTGCTGTGGTTCGCCGGTCTCGGCCGTGATCTCACGATGACCAGCGACCAAAGGGCTCGGTCTGGTGGAAACCAAATCACTCAAAGTTCAGTGTTGTATCCGCCGGCGCTGTGCGATGATCTGGATGGCGACGGGACTCGCGACTTGGTGGTCGCGGTGGCCGATCTCGACAGCGACTTTCATGCTGGGCAAAACACGTATGCGTGCCGGCGCTGGCTCCAGGCCATTTCAGGGCGCAGCGGTGAGTCGATATGGCGATGCGATCTGGCCGACGAACTCTTTGCTCTCTCACCGGGCGAGGAAGTGCCGGAGGAGCTGCGGTGGTTTCACGTGCTGTTCCGCGGCCGGATGAGCCAAGGTGGCAACGCGACGTGGCTGGGTCAGCACTATCTGCGGTCGCCGCCGCGGCTGGAGCAAACCGGCTCACACGCTTACTTGCCCACTGCTCCGTACTTGTTGAACATCGACGGCCGGCCGAGCGTTGCGCTGGCGGCTGGCAAAGAACTGTTGGTGATCGATGCCCAGTCGGGCAAAACGCGCGGCGAGCCGGTCGACCTCTCGTTTCGTCCCAGCAGCGCCATCTGTTGGCGCGACGTTGATGGCGATGGCCTGTCGGATATGGTCGCTCTTGAGGAAGTTCACACGGCACAGGGCGAAACGCCCGAACCGAACCTGGTGGTCTGGTCACTCGCCAAAGCCAAGCCGTTGTGGTCGAAACGGCTCGACGCCTTCTGGCCGGGCAAGCGAGGGTGGTCGATCGCTGGACCCGACTGGCCGCTGGTGGCGGATCTGGATGGCGACGGCCAATGGGAGATCGTCGTTCCCGATGGCCGTTCGCATCGACCGGGGGCGTTTTCCGGGGGAGCGGTATCGCAGCAGATACCATCGGGCAAGTTGGCCGTCTACGACTCTGCAACCGGAACGCCCAAATGGACTCGAACGCTCGTCACGCTCGATGCGCAAGTCGATTATTTCATCGATGGCCCCGACCTGGACGGCGACGGTACTCGGGAATTGTTTGCAGCCACGTGCGATCCCAAGGCGCAAAGCTTATATGTCGACGCCCTCTCCGGCGCTTCTGGCAAAACGCTCTGGACCGGAACCAAGTCGGTACCGGGTGATTCGAAGATGGACAGTTTTCGGATCATCGGCTTGCAGTGGTGGCATAGCGGCGCCGACGGTTGGCCACAGCTGGCGGTCAGCCTGGGCGATCACCGCTATTACACAGAGACCGCTCTGAGCGCGACCGTGCTGACTTTCTCCGCGGGCACCGGCAAGCTGATCAGCGTCGGCAGGGAGATTGCCGAGCTGCTGCCGGCTGACGTCGATCGAGACGGCGCCGAGGACCTGATCGTTTGCTCGAACGAAATCAAGGCACCCAACAGTCGCGGCAGCCTACACTGCATTCGAGGCGTCGCTCGGCAGCCTTGGAAACGCCTTGCCTCGCTCGGCGAGCCGGCTGGCGACATCGATCGCGATGGCGTGCGCGATTTCGTGCGGTCATGGGGCGACGGGACGCTGTTGGCCACCAGCGGAGCGACGGGGCGCGAAATCTGGCGCTCCCGAGCCGTGCGCTCGGTGCACGAACTGGAGGTGTACGCGCCGGGCGATAGGCTCGGCACGACAGCGAGCAGTCAGTCCAGTTCGAGCTTGAGCGACTTGGACCGCGATGGCATCGACGACATGATCGTTTGTGAGACCCTTGTGTCGGTTCGTCGCAAGACCCCCTTGCACGCAATTTCAGGCCGGACGGGCAAGCGCATCTGGTCGCTCGACGAAGTGGCGATTCAGTCGATCAACGGCGTGCTCGCTACCGAGATCGTCGACCTCGAAGGGGACGGCACTCCGGAGGTATTGTGGTTGGCGGCGATCGATTACCGCTATCCGCCATCGAAGTTCGGGTCTTCCAACAACGACGTTCAATTGTGGTTGTTCGCCGTCTCGGGCCGTAGCGGCCAGTTGCGTTGGGCTCAGTCGCTTAGCCCGGCGTATGGATCGTCGGTCGTCAGCACGCCGCCGCCGCTTCAGTTCCGCAATGTCTCGATCCGGCTCGTAACTGCCGACATGAACAGCGACGGAGTGCTGGACGTCGTCGCTCCGGCGGTGCTCGACGATGGCTCGCTGGAAACTCGCGTCCTGGAAGGCAAGCAAGGCGAGCTGTTGTGGCGGCGAGCTCGACAAGACGATGGGCTGGGACGGCAAGCGCTCGAAAACAGGACCTCGCCGGTGGTATGCGATGTTGAAGGGGATGGCAAGCCCGAGCTGGTGTTCATCGAGCCTTACGTCGGCGATGCGACTCAGAGCATTCCGCGTGTCGACGTGGCGGTCACGCTGCTTGACGCGGCCGGCGCGCAAGTGTGGACCAAGCCCACCGGCACTCTCTTTACGCACTTCAGTTCGAACTCGCATCACAAGGGCGATCTGCTCACTCCACTGGTGATTCAGACGCCCAAGCAAACCCAGGCCGATTCGGACGCTCGGCGCTCGAGCCGCATCGTCGTGGTTCTGCCGGGCGAGCCGAAAATCGTTTCGTTTGACTCTAGCGGCGCCGCGGTCGAGCGCAAGCTGGCCCACAGCGCCGACCTCAGCAAGGTCTTTGCCTGTGATGTTGATGACGATGGCCAAGAGGAGCTCTTCTTCATGGATCGCGGCACGGTCTACGCCACGCCTGCGGATGATCTAGAGCATGTGCTGTGGCAACGGGCGTTGGGCGAGCTCGGCATGCAGCAAATCCTCGACGTGCGCGAAGGCAGCGATGCCTTTCCGCCGCTGGTGATCGCGCGCACCGATGCGACTGATAACTCGGTCGTGGCGCTCGATGCGCGAAGCGGTCAGCCGGTGTGGAATTGTCCCGGCCCGATCGCGCGCGGCTTTGACAGTGGAACGTATTTGATTCATACCGCAGCCGACGTATTGGAAGCACCAGCGCCGCAGCCGCCGCTAGTTTGTTTTCAATATGAATTTATAAACGATTGTCGGCAGGGCTTCTTGGCGTCATCGTCTATCGACACGGCTAAGAGCAACTCAGCAACGAGCGCGCAGTCGCTGTGGTCGGCTCGTGGCACCACCCGGTTGCCGGCGATGGTAGCGGGGTTGAAAAGCGACCCGCGCTGGCGGCGCCCGCTGCCCTGGCATGCCGACTTGGCGGCTGAGCCGCGCACGGTGGCCTTCATTCTGTGGTCCTTGTTCTTTGCCGCGACGCTAGTGGTTCTGCCAGCGTGTTATGGGATTTGGCTCGTCGTCCGGCGGCGCTTCCAGGTCAGCCATCTGCTGCTACTGCCAGTCGTGGCCGCGGTCTTCGTTCAAGCGGCATTGATCACCGCGCCGTACGACAACGATTTCAATACCTTCGCGGCTCGGCTGTCGATCGCGCTGATCTTCTCGCCGCCGATCTTGGCTCTTGGGCTGCTCGTGCGATGGGCCATCCAGCGGCGCTGGCGGCGCATCGGCCTGTGGCTTACGGTTCTGTTGGTCGGCAGCCTCGTCATGGCCGTGATCAGCATCCGCGTGTCGCT
>JBQCEI010000151.1:0-3510 GCA_051960375.1 Aureliella sp.
CGAGCACGAGCACGAGCACGAGCACGAGCACGAGCACGAGCACGAGCACGAGCACGAAATCGGGCAGCTTGTCGGTTCTAGTTCAACAGCGTTCCTGTGCCGGAGGGAAGGTATGCAGGTTCAATCGATTCAGTCGCCGCTGGGAACGCTTACGGCATATTGGTCCGAGTTAGGGTTGAGCCGAATCGCATTCGGGATGCCCGACAATGCGAACGACTCAGATGCCGATCCAGCTCTTGTGTGCTCCGAATCGCCGTCTGGCAAAGGAAGCAGCGGACCAAGGGCCCTGGCCAGTGCACTAGCCGAATATTTTGAAAGCGGCGACTTGCAATTCTCGCTGGCTCATCTCGACTGGACGGGCACTCCGCAGTTTCATCGTCGCGTGCTCGAGCGCTGCGCGCAAATCGGGCGCGGCGAAACACTGACCTACGGCGCTCTGGCTGCCTTGGTTGGCAGTCCCGGTGCGGCGCGGGCAGTGGGACAAGCCATGGCTCGCAACCGTTGGCCGCTGATCGTTCCTTGCCATCGCGTCGTAGGCCACTCGGGACGCTTGACAGGCTACTCCGGCGCCGGTGGCACGGAGACCAAGCGAGCCTTGCTCGACTTCGAATCGGGGCGAGCGCTCTTGCAGAGCGTTTAGCCAGGCTCTTTTTTTACCGCGGAGACGCAGAGAGCGCGGAGGGGAAACGGTCATGCAGCGGTTAACGATCTTGGTAGCCGGCCTGTGCGTGCTTGGTGGTGTGCGTGCGATTGCCGCCGAACCTTCGGCGCGGCCGGCTGGTTGGCCGATGGTCTATCAGGTCGAAGACCAACCCGTTGCCGCTGCGGTTCGCCGGCTGATCTCGGCGCTGGAACTAGCCGGCTCGCCGCTCAATCCTGAACTCGTCGCCGAGCTGAAACAAACGCTCGACAGCAACGATCCGGAGATGACGACCCGCGTGCAGGAGCTGCTCGACCCGTTGTGCCTGGTCGGCGTTTCGATCAATCCCGAAAGCCGCGTGAAAGTCGTCGCTCAGTCGGGCTCGCATGAGCTGATGCAGCATGGCTGGCGGACGTTTCTGGTAAAAGTGCACAACGAAGCCGGCGTCACCGCGCCGCTGCGAGCCACCAGCCCGCAGGCTCAGACGTTCATCAAGCGCAGCAGCGGATCGCCCGATCCGAAGCAGACGATCTCGGCGGCCGATGTGCGCGATCGCTGGTTGGAACTGGCGATGATCGATCGCCAACCGCTGCAGCCACAGTTGTCCGGCTTGGCGCTCGAGTACCGCTTGCTGCAATTGTACAGTCGCGATGCCGGTCGCCGCGAAGCCACGATTGCGTTCGATGTCGGGCAAGGGACCCAGGACCTCGGCTTCCGCAATGAAGCTCCGCTGCTGTTTACCTGTCGACCGGCTGCCGAAGTGCGATTGTCGATCCGCGACGTCGACGGCGCGCCGACGACAGCCGCTTTGCTGATCACCGACCAGCAAGGCCGCGTCTATCCCAATCCGGCTCGCCGCTTGGCTCCCGACTTCTTCTTTCATCCGCAGATCTATCGTAACGACGGCGAAACGGTCGCTCTGCCGCCGGGGCATTATTCCGTGACGACAACGCGCGGGCCGGAGTATCTCGTCCAGAAAACGGAACTCGATGTCGTCGATGGTCAGGCTCCGCCGACGCTCGCGGTGAAACTCGAGCGGTGGATCGATCCGACGACGCGCGGCTGGTACAGCGGCGATCACCATGTGCATGCGGCCGGCTGCGCTCACTACGAGCAGCCGACCGAAGGGGTCGAACCTAAAGACATGATGCGGCACATTTTGGGCGAGGACTTGAAGGTGGGCTGCGTGCTGAGCTGGGGACCGTGCTGGTACTACCAAAAACAATTCTTCGAAGGCCGAACGTCGGACCTCAGCCAGCGCGATTACTTGATGCGCTACGATGTCGAAGTCAGCGGATTTCCGTCGTCGCATGCGGGCCACTTGTGCCTGCTGCGCTTGAAGGAAGACGACTATCCCGGAACCGATCGCATCGAGCAGTGGCCGAGCTGGACGCTGCCGGTGCTCAAGTGGGGACAGGAGCAAGGTGGCGTCGTCGGCTACAGCCACAGCGGTTGGGGCTTAGCACTGCCGGACTATCTGCCCGACGGCAGTCGCGCTACGCCTTCTACGCGCAAAGGTGACAACGGTCCGCGCTCGGGCGGCCGCGCCGCCGACAAACTGCCCGACTTTGCGATGCCGCCGTTCGATGGCATCGGAGCCAACGAGTACATCGTGACGGTGACGCAAGACGCATGCGATTTCATCTCCGCAGTCGATACGCCGGCGATCTGGGAGTTGAACATCTGGTATCACACGCTCAATAGCGGCTTCCGCACGCGGATCAGCGGCGAGACCGATTTCCCGTGCATCTATGGCGAGCGGGTCGGGCTGGGGCGCATCTATGTCCAGCTCGATGAAGGCCAGCCGCTCACCTACGAGCGCTGGGTGATGGGGCTGAAGAACGGACGCAGTTACTGCGGCGATGGACTGAGCCACGTGCTGCGCTTCGAAGTCGACGGCACCGAAATGGGGCAAGCGAAGAAAGATGGCGCCGACGTCAGCGAACTGCGCATGTCCGAACCCAAACGCGTCACCGTCAAAACCGATGTCGCGGCTCTGCTCGATGCCGAGCAATCCGAGGAGGGGCGGTCGATTCAACATCGTCGGCTCGACGAAAAACCGTATTGGCATCTTGAGCGTTGTCGGATCGGTCAGTCGCGGCGCGTGCCGGTCGAGCTGGTCATCAACGGCGAAGTTGCCGAGCGCAAAGAAATCGAAGCCGACGGCCGCGTCAACGAACTGACGTGGGAAGTCGACATCGATCGCTCGAGCTGGATGGCCGTGCGCATCTTGCCGTCGGCTCACACCAATCCGATCTTCGTCACCGTCGGCGATCAGCCGATCCGCCCGAGCCGCGCGAGCGCCGAGTGGTGCCGCCGCGCAGTCGACGTTTGCTGGGAACAAAAGAAAGGCCTGATCCGCGAGAGCGAGCGCGAAGCCGCCGCAGCCGCCTACCAACAGGCTCGCGAGATCTACGACAAGCGCATCGCCGAAAGCACCAGCAAGTAAATCAGTCTTTCTCCGCGACCTCCGCGGTAAAAATCAAGCGGCGTCATTTGCCGATGCAGAACCGCGAAAAAATCTCGCCGAGCACATCGTCGCTGTGCACTTCGCCGATGATCGTCGCCAGTTCGTCGAGCACGAGCCGCAGTTCGGCGGCGATCAGTTCTTCGCCCCCCAGTTCATCACGGGCGACTTGCAAAGCTTCTTCGACGCCGCGGAGCGCAGCGGCCAGGGCCGCTCGGCAGCGGACGGCCGTGTGATGGACGACCGCCAGCGGAGCTGCTGTTGAAGCAGTTTGTTCGAGGGCATTGGCGATCTCGATGCGCAGGGCGTCGAGGCCTTGCGAAGTCTGTGCGCTGGTCGCGATCGGCGCGGCCGCCAGGGGAACGCATCGCCGCAAATGTTCGGCGACCTCCGCAATCTCGGC
>JBQCEI010000152.1:0-2780 GCA_051960375.1 Aureliella sp.
GGGAACGCGAGTCGAACCACCGACCAAGACGACTTCGTCGATGTCGCTCGGCTTGAGCTTGGCATCTTCGAGAGCTCGCAACACCGGGCCGCGGCAACGTTCGATCAGCGGGTCGACCAACTCTTCGAACTTGGCGCGGGTGATGTTCATCTGCAGGTGCTTGGGACCCGACGCGTCGGCGGTGATGAACGGCAGGTTGATGTCGGTTTGCGGTACCGAGCTGAGCTCCTTCTTCGCCTTCTCGCAGGCTTCTTGCAGGCGCTGCAGCGACATGGCATCCTTGCGGAGATCGATGCCGTGATCCTTCTTGAACTGTTCGGCCACGTAGTTGACCAGCGTGTCATCGAAATCGTCGCCACCCAGGTGCGTATCACCGTTGGTCGAGATCACTTCAAAGACCTTGCTCGACTTCTCGCCGTCGCCCGCGCCGGTCGACGCGACTTCCAGCACCGAAACGTCGAACGTACCACCACCCAAGTCGAAGACGACGATCTTGTGGTCGTGTTCCTTGTCCAGACCGTAGGCCAGCGCGGCTGCGGTCGGTTCGTTGATGATACGAGCCACGTCCAGACCGGCGATCTGTCCGGCGTCCTTGGTCGCTTGGCGCTGGGCATCATTGAAGTAAGCCGGAACGGTAATCACCGCCTTGCTGACGCGATGGCCCAGATACGATTCGGCAGCTTCCTTCAGCTTGCGCAAAACCTTGGCCGAAATCTCTTGCGGGGTGTACTGCTTGTCACCGACTTGAATCTTGACGTACTCATTGCTGCCGCCGACGACTTCGTACGGAACGATCTTCTCTTCGGATTGAACCTCCGAGTGACGACGGCCGACGAAGCGCTTGGCAGAGTACACGGTGCGTTTGGGGTTGGTCACGGCTTGGCGGCGGGCAGGTTCGCCGACGAGGACATCCCCTTTTTCGGTAAATGCAACCACGCTCGGCGTCAGGCGATTACCTTCTGCGTTGGGAATTACCTTAACTTCCGAGCCTTCCATGATGGCTACGACTGAGTTTGTCGTTCCCAAGTCGATGCCGATAATCTTTTCGCCTTGAGCCATGTTTGATGTTCCTTCAATTGAGCGACATGTTAGTGATGACGTTCGAACATCAAGCAACCTGTGTGCCAATCGCCTACCCGACCCGCCTCGAGAGTGGTTTAAGCTAGCGTTCGGCTGGTCGCAAAGCCTGCGAAAACATTGACAAAATGCGAGCCGCCGGCCGAAGGCAAACGTTGGACCGAAGCGGCACCGCGGGAATGTGCCCTTTGCCAAATTGGCACAGTCGCATCGGTTTCACCGCTGCCGGTTTTACTTGTAACCCGACGCGTAAGCGAGGGACGCACCCGCAGAGAAGGCACACATGCTTGCTTGCCCCCGCGTCCTCTGCGTTCTTCCCCTCCGCGTCTCTGCGTTAGAACATGCGTCCCGCTGAGCTTTTCGCACGTTCGTCCCTCGCTTACGCGTCGGGTTACATGAGCCCTGGTGGGTTGAACATCCATTCAGCGGGCAGTATTTTCTTGGCATACCCTCGCGGAGGAACCCACCTTTGAAACGCCAAACGAAATCTTCCAGCGCTGCCGCTCGCGGCTCTGGAGCTCGCAGCACTTCAGCTCGCACCGCCGCAGTGCCGCGCAGCTCGGCCAAGCCGCCCGCGGTGACGACCGCTGAGCTCGATCGCCAACTGCTCGGCTTGCTCGCCCAGCGCGTCTCGGCGATGCGGCAGGAGGTCGAGCAGGCCAAGGCTCGCGGCGAGGCGCTCGAACTGTGGCGCTATCATGAGCGCGTCGCCACTCAAGCCAGCGAGCTGGCGAGCCAGCTGGGGCTCGAGCCCGCCCGAGCGGTCGAGTGGATGAAGCACGTCGTCAGCCTGTGCTTTGATCTGGCGCATGTGGCCGAACCGATCGCCTATCTCGGACCGATCTACAGCTACAGCTATCTGGCAGCTGTGGAACATTTCGGCATGGCCGCGCCGCTCGTGCCGGTGGCGACGATTGCTGCGGTGTTCGACGAACTGATCCGCGGGCAAGCCACTTACGGAGTCGTGCCGATCGAAAACAGCACCGACGGCCGTGTCGTCGACACGCTGGGCATGTTCGCCCGCTTGCCGGTAAAGATCTGCGGCGAAGTCTTGTTGCCGATCCATCATTGTTTGCTCGGCCGCGGGCCGCGCGCGGAGATCGTCGAGATCTACAGCAAGCCTCAAGCGATGTCGCAGTGCCGCGGCTGGCTCAGCACGCATGTGCCCGACGCGCGCTTGGTCGAAATCTCCAGCACCGCCGCGGCGGCTCGGCTAGCGGCCGAGAAACCCGGGGCCGCCGCAGTGGCCAGTCGCGAAGCGGGCATCCATCACGGCTTGCAGGTGATCGACGAGAACATCGAAGACAATCAAGATAACGTCACGCGCTTTGCGATCATCGGCAACAAAGAATCGGAGCCCACTGGACGCGATAAGACCTCGCTCATGTTCCAGCTCCGCCATCAACCCGGCGCACTGGCCGAAGCGATGGTCGCGTTCCAGAAGGCCAAGCTAAACTTGACCTGGATTGAATCGTTCCCGCTGGCCGATCACCCGCGCGAGTACTTGTTCTTCGTAGAACTCGAAGGACACGTCGCTTCCAAGAACGTCGCCAGCGCTCTGGCTGCGCTGCGCAAACAGACGCTCCGCCTGGAAGTCCTAGGATCGTATCCGCGGGCGTCGTGAAATTTCTCTCCGCGCTCTCCGCGCCCTCCGCGGTGTGGCACTGGCTATGCCAGTGACTCTTTTTTCGAAGTTTATGGCG
>JBQCEI010000153.1:0-3460 GCA_051960375.1 Aureliella sp.
ATTCGACTTGGCTCGCGACAGTCCATCGTCGGGATCGCGATCGGTTTCATGCAGCACGGCGCTGGCGGCCAGCTTGAGTCGGCCTGCAACTGCTTGACGCGTTTGATCGATGCGGCCAGCCAGCACGACCAGCGATGGTGCCAGCTCGTCTTGAATCCGCTGCGCCAACTGAACGACTTGTCCGGCCCGCTCCCGCAGCCCGGTCAAAGCTGCGGCAACTTGATCGATATCGCCAGCGACCGATTGCTTGGCCGCGGTCTCAAACAGTTCATCGGCTCTTCTGCCGATCGCGACCAGTTCGCCGCCGATCCAGTCGGAGGTGTAGCCGAGCTGTTTGAGCGCGTCGGCCGCCTGATGAAGATTCGGATACAGTTCGGTGCGAGCGGCCAGCAAGTGGCGTCCGAGTTGCTGCGCCTGGGAGAGTTGCCGCTCGAGGCTCGCTAGCGGACCTTGCACGGCCCCGACGGCATCGAACGCCGACATTTCATCGGCCTGTTTGAGATTAGCTTGCGCGGCCGGGACGAGCGATTCGAAGTAATGCGGAACGGCGAAGTAGCCGTCGGCTTTGGCCGCTTCATTCAGTTGTTTTTCTTGGGCGATCGCCGCCTCGAGATGCTGCTGCGCTTCGCTGAGTTTGTCTTGGACCGTGGTGAGGCACGTTTCAATCATGTCGAGCGCTTGGGCCGCTTCGACGCCGCGGCGCTTGAACGCATCGAGGATTTCTTCGAAGGTCAGTGAGACCTCTTCGGGCAATTCGCCCTTGGGCGGCGAGCTCGTTTGCTCTCGCGCGCCTTGGCCGGCGGTCTGACGGGCGAGCTTGAGATCGCGCACGATTAGTGGGATGCCGCTGGCGCGCGAGAACTTCAGCGGCGTGCCGGTGACGTGATTGATCGCTTGTCGGTAGCGGCTGCCGCTGAAAAGGTTGATCACGTGGCTGAGCGGATCGCGCGGCGTGACCATGCTGCGAGCTTCGCTGAGCACGCGCTTGGTTTCTTTCGACATGATGAACAGGTCGTCGACGTAATCGAGCGCTTTGAGTGCCAGTTCGCGGGTGATGCCGGTGTAACCTCGCTCTTCGATGCGCTCGCGCGATCCGAGCAAATCGTGATTGCGAGTGAACAGTTTGTCGACATGCTCGGTCTCGCGCGTTACCGACGCTTCTCGCTCGGCCAGTTCGTGCAGCGCTTTGACCAGCACCGCTCGGCGTCGCCAATTCAGCAGCAGGAGCACCAGGCCGATGATGATGCCGATGCCGGCGATCAGGGCGATCAAGGTGCCGCGCATCCAAGCCTCGCGGAGACGCTGGAATTCTTGCTGGCGTTGTTCGCGCACGAGCGCCTCGTCGCTTTTCCGCATCACTTCATCGGCCCTGGCCAGCTGCTCGGAAAAGTCGAGCTTGCCCGCTTCGAGGCTCTCTTTGGCATCGCTTGCATATTTGTCGAGCGCGGTGGCCATCCCTTTGAGAGCGCTGCTCGAACTGGCTTGCAGCGTGGTCGAGCGCTGGGCGAGCCGCGCAAGGTGCTCCGGAAAACTCGACTCGGTGGCATAGGCATTGAGGTAGCGAGCCGTTTCGACCGACATCTGCCCAAGGTTTTGCTGGATAGCGCGAGCCGAGTCGGCGTTCAAATCGCGCGAGGCATTGGTCAGAGTTTGGCGCCACTGGGTCAGCGGCGGCTCAGCCAGAGCACCTGTGGCCTGGGGATGTTGCTGGCGGAATTGGTAGGCTGCTTTCTCGACATTGCTGACCGAACGCTCGAGGTCGCTGAGCACCCCTTGCGCCTCGGCAACTTCGCGCTGGCGTTCTTCCTGCCGGCGGGCTTCTGCATTCTTCTCAGCCTGAATCGACTTCTCGAGCCGGCCGTTGATGAGCTTGACGGTGTTCTTTACAGCGTCGAGGATGCGGCCCCCCGACCGCATGGCGCGGAAGGCTTCTTGATCGAGCTCGCCGATCCAGTGCGTCTCGCCGAGATCGCGACGGTCCTGAGCGTCGGAGGAGAAGTAGCTGAACTTGCGCTGCTTCAGGAACAGCACGAAGACCGCGCCGTCGGCTTCGTGGGTCACGGGGTGTTCGAGCCTGCCAAAGGCCGTGCGATTGCTCAGCCCGAAACCAAGCGCATATTCGACCGCATCCATTCCGCTGTAGTGTCGGCCATCGGCGGCTGTGAAGGCCTGATTGTCCGCGTTCTCCATCAGCACGACGGTCCAGTGGGGGGCGTTTCGGCTGAGCCACTGTTCGAGCTCGGCCAGCTGAGCCGAGCTGACGCCGATGTTGCCTTGGACGTATACGTGTTGATCGGCGCTCCAGCGGTCGACCACTTCTTCGATCGACCGAAACTGCATCGCTCCGCGGCCCGCTTGCGGAGCGGTCCCGGTGCGCTGTGCCGCACAAGGCAGCCCGCAGGCCGCCACGACCAAGAATAGGAATCCGCACAGCCACCATGAGCGGGTGCGACCGACGAGATTGGCAAACAAGGCATTGCCCCAGCAGAGGAGTTTTTCAGACCGACGACCGACCGAGCATGGGCACGCAAATCAAGACGCGCCCGTCCATTTCGCTCTGTCTATGTATCTATGGCACAATAGATTGGACAGCAAGGCGCCGGCAGCCACAAGATATTCTTGTCCCCTGCCCCTCCGCGCTCTCCGCGTCCTCCACGGTAAAATCACCCGCCTGATGATTTCTCGGCCTCGATCGCTTCCTCGAGTTTGCAGTTGACCGACTTCACGGTCTCCTTGACCGCGTCGAGGACGCGTCCGCCCGAGCGCATGGCACGAACGGCCGGCTGATCGAGTTGCCCCGTCCAGTGAGCCTCCCCAAGGCTGTGGCAATCTTGCGCCGCGGAAGCGAAATAACTGAGTTTGCGTTCCTTGAGAAACAGAACGAACACGGTGCCATCGGCTTGATGGGTCACCGGATGCTCGAGCTTGCCGAAGTCGGTGCGATTGCTCAGGCCGGACCCAAGGGCATACTCGACGGCATCCATCCCCGTGAATTGGCGACAGTCGGCGTGGGTGAAGTGTTGATCTTCGGCGTCGCTCATCAGAACCACCGTCCAGTGAGCGGCGTTGGCGTCGAGCCACTGCTCAAGCTCAGCCAGTTGGGCCTTGCCGACGCCGATATCGCCATGGACGTACAAATGCTGATCGGGATTCCATTTGGCGATGACCTTTTTAATCGAGCCAAACTTGACGGCTCGATCTTTGGCCTTCTCAGCTGCACCAAGCCCGTGCGCGGAGTTGCCCGCCGCACCGACCATCACGATTGAAACCATGATCGCTGCCATCCACCAAGCCTTTGCGTCACTGAGCAACTTGATAAACATCGCATCGCCTCACTGGTCTTGTAGTTTGTGTGCCACAGGCCTTATCCAGTTTCTCCACTGTTAGCAGTCAAAAGCGGACAAAGTGATCGATACGCTCCAAGGCCAAAGATCCCTTGATAATTAACTCGTGCCGTTGA
>JBQCEI010000154.1:0-3034 GCA_051960375.1 Aureliella sp.
GTCTCTGGCTGATTTCGAGCAAATGGCTTTGGTCGGCAATCCGACGCTCGCGCAGGCAGCGGCGCAGGTCGAAGCGGTGCGCGGCCGCGCGTTACAAGCCGGGCTGTATCCGAATCCGACTGTCGGCTACACCGGACAGCAGATCGGCAGCGAGGGCCGGGCGGGACAACAAGGCTTCTACGTCACGCAGATGCTGGTCACCGGCGGTCGACTGCAACTGAACCGCGCCAAGTTCGCTCAAGAGGCGACCGAGATGCAGTGGCAAGCTCTCGCTCACCAGTACCGCGTCCTCAACTCGGTGCGCATGCATTTCTACCGCGTCCTGGCTCTCGAGCGACTCATCGCTGTGCAGGGCGAAGTAGCGCACAGGGCCGAGGATGCCGCGAAGGTCACCGAGAAGCAAGTGGACGAAGAAAATGCCGAGCGGGCCGACCTGCTGGAGGCCGAGCTTGCGGCCAAGAAGGCTCAAAACGAGCGAGATGACATTCGAGCCCGCTGGCTGCAATCCTGGCGCGAACTAGCGGCCTTGGTTGGCCAACCCAATCTGCAGCCAGCTTCGCTGCAAGGCACGCTCGAAGAGTGCGAGTGCGAACTCGAGTGGCAGGAGTCTCTGGCAAGCATCTTGGCGGACAGCCCCGAACTGCGCATCGCACAGGCTCACCTCCGGCGTCAGCAATATGCGCTCAAGCGCGAGCAGGTCGAAACGATTCCGAACGTGCAGTTGCAAGGCGGATCGCAATACGATTTTGCCAGCGACAAGGTGCAGGCTCAGTTGCAGGTCGGGGTGCGGCTGCCGATCTCCGACAAGAACCAAGGAAACATCCGCGCCGCGCAAAGCCAACTAGCCCACGCCCAGGCCGAGATCGCCCGCGTACAAATGTCGCTCACGCAGCGGCTGGCAACCGCCTTCGGCCAGTACCAATCCGATCGCAGCGACGCTCGCCAGTACCGCGAAGAATTACTGCCGCAGGCTCGCGAAATCTACGAGCTGCGCTTGGAGAGTTTTCGCAAGGGCAAGGGAGAGTGGTCCAACGTCAAGGAAGCGCAGAAGAACTACGCCGAAACCGGTCGGCAGTACGTCGAGACGCTGTACCGCCTCAAGCAAGAGGAAGTCGCAATCACCGGCTTGCTGTTGGTCGATGGCCTCGGTCAGCCGGAACCTGCCCCGAGCCAGAACGAACCGCAGCGCAAAGACGAGCAACAGCGCCTGCAAGAGGAATTGCAACAAAGCCTGATCGGCCAAGGCGGCAGCGACCTCTTAAACGAATTAGGCCGCCAGGGCCAGCGTCAATAATCGCTCGCCCAAGCGTGCTATGTCGGGCTGCGCGAAAGGATGCTGATGGTATGTGGTACATCACGCCGTGATGTGATTCGAACCCACCGATAAACCAAAACACATCCTCTCGTGCTCGTGCTCGTGCTCGTGCTCGTGCTCGTGCTCGTGCTCGAAAAACGCGGAGCCCCTCGAGTACGAGCACCGTCCTTCGGACTGAGCCCGAGCACGAGCACGAATGCAGAGGGTACCGTCAGCCGTACCGGCGGGTTCGGGTCACATCAGGGCCTGATGTGCCACATACCATCAGCAACCTTTTCGCGCAGCCCGACATAACACGCTTGGGCGAGTGTTATTTTCCGTTGGCGATGAACTTGATCACTTCGCGGCAGAAGGCGGGGAGGTCGTCGGGTTTGCGGCTGCTGATGAAGTTGCGATCGACGACGACTTCCTTGTCTTCCCAGTGAGCGCCGGCGTTGACCAGGTCGTCTTTGATGCCGGGCGAACCGGTGACTCGGACGCCGCGATAGACACCAGCCGAGATCGGAATCCAGCCGCCGTGGCAGATCGCGGCCAAGCACTTGCCGGCCTCAGCGAACTCGCGGACCAGCCGGAGCACCTGTGGATCGCGGCGCAGTTTGTCGGGCATAAAACCGCCTGGGACGATCAAGCCATGGAAGTCGTTTGAGTCGACCTCCGTGACGGCTCGATCAGAGACGAGCGGGTAACCGTGCTTGCCGGTGTACTTCGTGCCCGCCTTGTCCTGGCCAGCCATGACGAACTCGGCGCCGGCTTCGATCAAGCGCAGCCGCGGGTAGCACAGTTCGAGGTCTTCGTAGATGTCGCCGATGAAGGCCAGGATGCTTTTGCCGGCCAGCGGGGATTGTTCGAGTGTCATGCGGTTGGTGCTCCTGCAGGATGGGAAACCGTCATGGTAACACATCCATCCTCCCTCGTTCCCAGGCTCTGCCTGGTAACGCACTGTCTTCGAGGCTCTGCCTCGTAGAACCTGCGAAGACGCCCTGCGCGATGCTGACGTGAAGGAAGACGCTCCGCGTGATGCTGACCTGAAGAAGGGAGGCAGGAGCCTCCAAGACGTTGCGTTCCCAGGCGGAGCCTGGGAACGAGGAGGCAACCTAATCCTCAATGGGACTTAGGTTTTGGCTGCGGTTGCGACGGGATTCGAGGAAGTGCTCGAGGATCAGGTGAGCAGCCAGGCGATCGATGCGTTTCTTGCGCTGAAAATGATTGAGCCCGGCTTCCTTGAGCAGCCGTTTGGCTTCGGCGGTCGTGAAGCGTTCGTCTTGAAAGACACATGGCACATCGGTGAAGCGAGCCAGCCAGAGATGAAAGTTGCGGACCTCGAGCGACTTCTGGCTCTCGCGGCCATCGCTGTGGATCGGCAAGCCGATGACGATTCCGCGGACGCGCTCGCGCGTGATCAGCTCGGAGAGAAAACGTTCATCGCGACGCTCGTTGCTGCGGTTGTAGGTGTCGAGCGGCGTGACCCATCGCTGGCTCTCGTCGCACATCGCCAACCCGATGCGGACCGTGCCGTAATCGATCCCCAGCAATCGACCTTCTTCGGGCAAGCTTTCAGCGAGAATCGAGCGTTCGATATCGGACATGCGCGAATTATACCGCTAGGCAGAGGAGCGCTGACTTTTTAACGCAGAGGACGCCGAGTGGTGAGCGCCCCGGAACCCGGGGGGCTCGGGGGTTTTTAGGTAAATGGGGATGGGCTGAGCGTGGAGATGGTGG
>JBQCEI010000155.1:0-4686 GCA_051960375.1 Aureliella sp.
AGATGAAGCCGCATCTGGCGGTGGCGGAAGAAACAGGAGTGACGATTGCCATCGAAAACCACGGCTCGAACCTCATCGATTCGCCCGACGCGATCAAGTGGCTCGTGGAACTGCGGCCCTCGAAGAACCTCGCGATCGCGCTAGCGCCCTACCATCTGCCGCAAGATGAAAAACGGATCGCTCAGCTCATTCGCGACCTCGGTTCTTCGATCGCTATCTTTTACGCATGGCAACATGGCAAGGGCAGCATGCCTGAGGACAAGCTGAGCAAGCAGGAAGAGTTGTTGCAGTTGCCGGGTCGCGGCCCACTCGATTTTCATCCGCTGGTCGACGCCTTGCGCGCCATCGGCTACAGCGGCTGGACCGAGATCTTCATGCATCCAGTGCCGCGCGGCAGCGCGATCCTGCCCACCACCGAAGCGGTCACCGCCGAAATCAATCGTTCGAGAAAATATCTCGCCAGTCTATTACCCTAGACCTACCCCCTTTCCCTGTTCCTCCCTCCGCGCTCTCCGCGTCCTCCGCGGTAAAAATCTTTCTGGAGCCACCCACAATGCCGACACCCATCTCACGACGTACCTGCTTGTTGAGCCTCGCTACTCTCCCGGTCGCTGCCAAGTTGCTGCGGGCCGCTGGCTCGGCGCAGCCCAAGGCGGTGGTTGAAGAGCTCCGCGTGATCAGCTGGAAGCCGCCGCTGTATCACGGCTGGCCGACTCTCGCGCGGCGGAAGAACGGAGAACTACTGCTTGCCTTCTCAGGCGGCCGCGAGACGCATGTCTGTCCGTTCGGTCGACTGGAGTTGATGCGTTCGAAAGACAACGGCCGCACTTGGGGCTGGCCGCAAGTCATCTATGACTGCCCGATCGATGATCGCGACGCCGGCGTGCTCGAAACGCCGCGCGGCTCGATCCTGCTGACCAACTTCACGTCGCTCGTTTATGCCAAGCAGCTCGAAGCGGCCGAAAAGCGTTCGCCGGACGATCCGAAAGCTTGGGACAAAGTCAAGCTGGCCGAATGGCGAGCGGCGCACGAGCGCATCAACGAGGAGCAGCGTCAAAGTGAACGCGGCGCGTGGATGTGGCGTTCGACCGACGGAGGCGTCACCTGGTCAGCCCGGTACGCCGTTCCTTGCAACAGCCCGCATGGTCCGGTCGCTCTGAGCGACGGACGCTTGCTGTACCTGGGCGTCACGATGCCAGGGGTCGAACACAACGTCGGTAAAGTGGGTGCTTGGGAATCGACCGACGACGGCGTCACCTGGAATCAAATCGGCGAAATGCCGAAGCGCGATGGCGATTCGTACAACGAGTTCCACGAACTGCACGCGGTTGAGACCAAGTCGGGCAAACTGATCGCGCACATCCGCAACCACAACAAGGAAAACGCCGGCGAGACGCTGCAGTCGGAATCGACCGATGGCGGCAAGAGCTGGTCGACGCCGCACGCGATCGGCGTGTGGGGCCTGCCTTCGCATCTGCTCCGCCTGCGCGACGGCCGCTTGTTGATGTCCTACGGCTACCGCCGCAAGCCCTACGGCAACCAGGCTCGACTGAGCGAAGACGAAGGCAAGACCTGGAGCGAGCCGATGACGATCTCCGACGACGGCACGACCGGCGACCTCGGCTATCCGTCGACCGTCGAGTGCGATGACGGCACGCTGGTCACCGTCTGGTACGAAGTCATTCAAGGCTCCCCGCTAGCCCAACTGCGCCAGGCCCGCTGGCGGGTTGGGTGAGGAAGGCTTCAGGCTTCAGGCGTCAGGCCTCAGTCTTTAGTCTGAAGCCTGATCCCTGACGCCTCGCGCGGCTCAAACCACCGATAGATCGCCGGTAACACGAGCAAAGTCAGGATCGTGCAGGTAATCAGGCCGCCGATGACGACGGTGGCCAGCGGTCGCTGCACCTCGGCTCCGGCGCTGCCTGAGACGGCCATCGGTACGAAACCGAGAGCACCGCAGGTCGCGGTCATCAGCACCGGCCGCAAGCGGTCGATCGAACCTTGAACGACGGCGGTGCGCTGATCGTGGCCGTGCTCCCGCAAGTGGCGGATGTGTTCGATCAGCACCACCCCGTTCATCACCGCGATGCCGAACAGAGCGATGAAGCCAATGCCTGCCGAGATCGAGAAAGGCATGTCGCGCAGCCAGAGCGCAAAGATGCCGCCGGTCGCCGCGATCGGCACGTTCAAGTAAATCAGCAGCGTCAGCTTCACCGAACTGAAGGTGATGTAGAGCAGCGAGAAGATCAAAAAGAGCGCCACCGGCACGGCGATCATCAACCGCTGAGTCGCTCGCTGAAGATTGAGAAACTGACCGCCCCAGGCGAGCGAATAACCGGCTGGCAGTTTCACTTGTTCGTCGACGGTCTTCTGCGCGTCGGCGACGAAACCCGCCAGATCGCGGCCGCGGACGTTGCACTGGATCAGCAGCCGCCGGCGAATCGCGTGTCGGCTAATCTCCGATGGTCCGTCTTCGATCGCGATATCGGCCAGTTGCGAGATCGGGATCTGCCGACCTTGCGGGTCCTGCACCTTGATTTGCCGGAGCTTCTCGACGTCGAGTCGCCACTGGGGCGCGATGCGCACTTGAAGCGGGAAACGCCGCTGACCTTCAAAGACTTCGCCGACCGTTTTGCCGCCGACGACGCTCACCGCGTTCAGCACGCTGCTCGAGTTGATGCCGTAGCGAGCGATCGCGTCGCGGCGAATCTTGATGCGCACGTACGGCAAGCCGGCGATCTGCTGAGCCTGCACGTCGGCCGCTCCATCGACTTGGTTGAGCGCCCGCACGATCTTGTCGCCTTCGGTTTTGAGAACATCGAGGTCATCGCCGTAGAGGCTCAGGCCGATGTCGGAGCGAACACCGGCGACCAGCTCTTGCACGCGCAGTTCGATCGGCTGCGTGAAGCCATACGAATTGCTCGGCACCGCTTTCTGCAGTGCGTCTTGCATCTGTTCGACGAGCGCCACTTTGTCGATCTGTTCGGGCCACTCGTGCGGCGGCTTGAGCCGAACGAGGATGTCGGTCTGATGCACGCCCATCGGGTCGTTGGCGATTTCCGGCCGCCCCGTCTTGGAAACGACGCTTTCGACTTGCGGAAATTTTTTGAGCGTGCGTTCCATCGCTCGCGTCATATCGAGCGAAGTTTCGAGCGATACGCTGGGGAGTCGAACGGCCTGGATGGCAATGTCCCCTTCGTCGAGCTTGGGAACGAATTCGACGCCGAAGCGCGAAGCCACCACGAGGCTGAGGGCAAAGACGATGGCTGCTCCGAGGATCATCTTCGCCGGGCGAGCCATGGCGAATTGCAGCATTGGTTCATAGGAGGTCTTGAGTCTACGAACCAGCCGCGTATCGTTGGCGCTCACTCGGCGAGCCAGGAAGAGCGACGCCATCACGGGCATCACCGTCACCGACAAAATAAGAGCTGCGGTCAGCGCGGACATGAAGGTGAAGGCCATCGGCCGGAACATCTTGCCTTCGACTCCTTCGAGACTGAGGATCGGCAGAAAGACGATGATGACGATCAGACCCGCAAACAAAATCGGCGTGCCCACTTCCTTGGCGGATTCTTTGAAGACTTCGCGTGGCACGCGGTTGGCGCCGGTCTTGCGCTGATACAGAGCCGCCGAGCGCACGGCGTTTTCGATCATGACCACCGCGCCGTCGACGATCACCCCGAAGTCGACCGCGCCGAGACTCATCAAGTTGGCTGAGACGCCGGCAAGCTTCATCGCAATCAGAGCGCTCATGGCCGAAAGCGGAATGGCGGCCGCCACGATCAAGCCAGCGCGCACGTCGCCCAGCAGCAGAAACAGCATGATGATGACCAGGATCACGCCGATGCCGATGTTCTCGGCGATCGTGTGAATCGTCTTTTCGACCAGCTCGGTGCGATCATAAAACGTGTCAATGAACACTCCTTCGGGCAGCGTCGTTTGAATCGCTTTGATCTTTTCCTTGACGTCGGCCACAACCTGCCGCGAGTTGCCTCCCATCAGCATCATCACCATGCCGGTAACGGCTTCGCGATCGCCATCGCGGGTCACCGCGCCTTGGCGAAGCATCGGGGCGAAGCGCACTTCGCCGATATCGGAGATGCGAATCGGCGTGCCGTCGCTGCGGCTGTCGAGGACGATGTTCTCGATGTCGTCGAGCGAACTGACGAGCCCTTCGCCGCGAATGAGCCGCTGCTCGGCTCCGTGCGCAATGTAGCCACCGCCGGCGTTGGCATTGTTTTCTTCGAGCGCCTGAAAAATGCGGCTGAGCGAAATGTCGTAGTTGAGCAACTTGTTCGGATCGACCTGCACTTCATACGTTTTCAGCTGGCCGCCGAATGTGTTCACTTCGATCACGCCGGGGACGCTGCGAAGCTGGAAAGCGATTTGCCAATCGAGGATCGTCCGCAGATCCATCAAGCTGTAATCGTGTCCCGGCTTGGCTCGAACTTCGAACTGGTACACTTCGCTCATGCCGGTCGCGATCGGTCCCATTTGCGGATCGCCCATGCCGAGCGGAATGCTCTCGCGGGCCTTTTGCAATCGCTCATTGATCAGATTGCGAGCCCAGTACACGTCGGTGCCGTCTTCGAAAGCCACCGTCACGGCCGAGAGACCGAAGCGGCTGATCGAGCGAATCTCGTCCACCCGCGGCAGGCCGCTCATCGCGTTCTCGACCGGAAAGGTGAT
>JBQCEI010000156.1:0-3556 GCA_051960375.1 Aureliella sp.
CTGGACGATTTGCCGTCCGACCTGTTGATCGAAGGGAGCCTGAATCGTGTCGATGCCCGCCTCGCGAGCATAACGGGCGATGCCGGTCGGTTCGACGCCGACGGTTCGCATCCCGCGACTGCGGAACGAACTGAGCAGAGTGCCATCGTTGCAGCCGACATCGACGACGAGGCTGTCCGGCGCGATGGGCAGCTGAGCCAAGAGCGAAGCCGCCAGTTCGTCCTGATACTGCGCCAGTTCGCGCGTGACTCCGGTGCGATACGGGTAGGTCTCGTGATAGACCACGTTGCCCGGTACAGCGAAGTCGATTTGGGAAAGCGTACAGTCCTGGCACCACAGTTGGCGCAGGGGGTAGTAGATCTCCGGCTTGTCGAGATCGTCGGGCGAGAGCAGCGTGTCGCACAGCGGCTGGTGCCCCAGGTCGAGGACGAGTTCGAGGCGGCGCGAGCCGCATACCTGGCACGCTTCGATATGTCCTGTGGGAACGTTATGACAAGGTCGCTGCGTCATGAATGATTGCCCAAGTTCTGATTGTCCGAAACATGTTGGTTCGATGCGCTGCCCTTCTTGGAAGGCTTGTCCGATGCCGGTTCGCTGGATGGTGGGCGAGCGAGGTCGGATTGGTATTGCCGGATTTGTTCCAATGTCACCTCGCGCGGGCTGGCTCCGTGGGCCACGCCGCGGTACCACTCGACCGTCTTCTGTACGGCCGTTGAAAAATCCCAGAGCCCGCGCCAGCCGAGCAACTGGTGAGCTTTGTCGGAGCACAGCGCCAGCAGCTTCGATTCCGCCGGCGCGCAAGGCTCAGACGAGCGCTGCCAGGTGCCCGGCCAGTGCTTGAGGATTTCGTCGACGAGTTCTTCGACCGATCGATTTGAATCGTTTGATGGCCCGAAGTTGAACGCGCTGCACAGGGCGCTGGCATCGGCGGCTGAATGCACCTGAGCCAAGCGATCGGCCAAGGTCAGGTAGCCTCCGACGGCGTCGAGGACATGTTGCCAAGGGCGCGTCGAGCGCGGATTGCGAACAGCGATCGGTTGGCCCGCGGCCAGCGACCGCATGCAGTCGGGCAGGATGCGATCGGCCGCCCAATCGCCTCCGCCGATGACGTTGCCGGCCCGCGCGCTGCCGACGCGTATCGCTGGCGGCGTCTCGCTGGACTTCGAAAAGAACGCCGTCCGATAAGCGGTGATGGCGATCTCGGCCATGGCTTTGCTCGCGCTGTACGGATCATTGCCTCCGAGCGGATCATCTTCGCGATAGCCGTAGTACCATTCGCGATTCTGGTAACACTTGTCGGTCGTGACAAAGACGGCGACGCAAGGGGCGCCGACTTGGCGGATGGCCTCGAGAAGATTGACGGTCCCCTGCGAATTGACCGCCATGGTTTCCCAAGGCTGCCGGTACGACTGGCGAACGAATGCCTGGGCCGCGAGATGGAAGATGAATTCGGGGCGCTGTACTTCGATCGCTTCGACCAGGCTATCCCGATCGCAGATGTCGCCGGTGAGGCAATGTACGTGCGAGTTCAAATCAAGCAGATCGGCTAGCGCCGGAGAGGTGGTTTGCGCGTCGGAGAATCCGACCACCTCAGCCCCAAGCTCGAGCAGCCACTGGGCCAGCCAGGCTCCCTTGAACCCAGTGTGCCCGGTGATGAGCACGCGCCGATTTGCGAATGTTTTGGGATTCAAGGAGCTACCAAACCTTCCATGGCGCTTGTCCGCTATCCCACAGTAGATTGAGCTGCAGGTATTCGCGATACGTATCCATTGCGAAGAAAAAACCTTCGTGCCGGTACGCCATTAGTTCGCCTTGCTCGGCCAGAGTCTCCAGCGGCGTTTGCTCCAATACGCAGTCGTCGCCGTCGAGGTAATCGAGCACGCGGCGGTTGAACACGAAGAAGCCGGCGCTGGCCCAAGTTTCGATGCGCGGCTTTTCGAGGAAGCGTTCGACTTGGCCGCTATCGTCCAGATCGACAACGCCGAAACGCGAAGTGGGTCGCGTGACCGTGATCGTGGCCAGCTTGCCGTGGCTGCGATGGAATCGTTCGAGCTCGGCAATATCGATGTCGGCAACGCCATCGCCGTAGGTCATCATGAACGTATCTTCGTCGATGTATCGGGCCGCTCGCTGGATGCGGCCGCCGGTCATCGTGTTGAGGCCCGTCTCGGCCAAGGTGACGGTGAACTGCGGTTCGCTGCTGACGTCATGAAATTCGGGAACCTGGGCGACGCCCGGACTCAGCGTGAAATCATGATTCATCGCATGGTACTGCAGGAAATAATCCTTGATCATCTGCCCGCGGTAGCCCAGGCAGAGGACGAATTCGCAGAATCCGGAGGCAGCATACATCTGCATGATGTGCCATAGAATCGGACGGCCACCGATTTCGATCAAGGGCTTGGGGCGGTACTCGGTTTCCTCCCGCAGACGCGACCCTTGGCCGCCGCACAAAATCATCGTCTTCACTCAGATTCGTCTCCCTGCGTTGTCTCTCCCTGCGATCTCGAAGACTCGCAGCCACAATGTAGTCGATTGCCGCAGGAGTGTCACGAGCGGATGGTGCGAGGCGTCAATGTCTCTAGCCCAGGTATTCCTTTGGGTCTTGGTGTCTTGGTGGTGATCTCTTGCCGAGCGTCGCTTTGAGCCGGAGCATCGACCGAGCCAAGCTTGACAGCCCGCGTGGAGCCTCCGGATGCAGGGCCGAGATCAGGAAGGCCCGGAGCACGCCGAGCGGAAAGCGCCGCATCAGCCAGGCGAACTGCCAAGCCCCTCGCACTCCGCCGGCGCTCTGCCGATTCCACAAGAACTCGCCCAGCTCGAGCGCTCGATCCGACAACTGATACCGATAGTAAGGAAGCAGCTTTTCGCGCGGCACGCCGTGGCGCTCATACAGTTGCAGAAGCTCGGTGGCGTAGAGCAGCGTTGACAGAGCCCGATACTTCGACCAGCTGTACTCGGTGGCCGGCATTTCATAAATCATCACCGACGGAGTCGAGATCAAACCGGCCGGCCGCCCCGGCAGCTCGTGAGCGATGACCCAGGCGTGCGGATACGTCGTGCGAATCGAAGAGAAGATCGGCTCGAAGCACGCCTGCGGAAAGTGCTTTTGCCAGAGAGTGCGTTTGAGCACGATCGAATACATGGCCGTCAGATCGGCGCACGGACCTTCGAACAAATCCTCGAAAGGGACCACGTCATCGAAGCGGCTCTTGCGCAGCGTCTTCGCTTCCGAGCATGCGATTCCCCGGCGGACCAAGTCCACCGACGGACGCTGCTCTTGCGGAAGGTAACTGACGTTGAGCGCCACCAGATCGGGCCGATCGGCTCGCTGCAACATTTCCACGATTCGGTCGAGGGCCCCGTTGCACACCGCGTCATCGTCGCCGAGCAGCCAAACGTACTGGCCGGCAGCTAGCTCCGATGCACACCGCGTGATGTTCGCGATGATGCCGATGTTGGATTCGTTGCGATGCACGCGCAGCACCGGCGCAGCGCTGGCTTCCAAGACTGCTTGCGTGTGATCGGTCGAGCAATTATCCGAGACGACGCACTC
>JBQCEI010000157.1:0-3165 GCA_051960375.1 Aureliella sp.
GACCTCGGCAGCCCACTCGCGGGCCTGCTCGATTGGTAAAGGGTCCGGGCAGTACACAGCGCGAATGACGGCTAGCTGCTCGGTCAGTATGCGATTGCGTTGCTCGCGCGTCTCGGCTTCGTAGAGAGCCCGCGTCCAGTGTCGCAGATCGACTCGCCACTTCTTCCAGAGTTGCCGGCGCTCGGTGATGATCTCGCGCTCAAACGGGGTCCACGGCAGTGGGTGCCGTTGGCTCATGGGTAGCCCTTTCCGTAGAGGCTGGTGAAACCGGGACCGCCCGAAGATGCGCCAGCCACTCGGCTAGCTCGGTCGGCGAGAGAGATTCGAGAATGCCAGTGATCTCCGCGATCATGGCCGCGCGGCAGTCGGCGGTAATTTCCGCCATAGAAGGCACGCGCTCAGAGAGTGTTTCGAGAAAGCCCGGAGGGCATGGGATGCCGGCCTGATCGGGGGGCTGATCGGCTGAAACTGAGCCGACTGTCGGCGCCTGAGTCGGCGCGGACTGGTCGAATTGCGCTTTTCTCAAGCGGTTATGCGGTCTGTTCGATTCCCCTAGGGGGTACTGAATGCCCAATCCTTCGCACTCTCGCGCACTCTGGCGGCACTTTTCGAGGGATTTTTTCGTCGGCATCGGCGGCTAGAAGTTGTAGTCCAGATCATTGAGCCGATCGTTGAAACGCTCCTTTTGCTGGGAACGCACGTTTTCGGCTTCGCTCTTTTTGATCCATCGCTTGGTCGACCTGTCCAAGCGGCGAGCGAGATCGTCGTCCCAATGCCAATGCCTCCGAGAACCGGCGGGCGACTTGCTCGTCTTGCAGCCCGCGCTAGTAATTGCGATCAGCGCGAGCAGTGAGATTGTGAAAAGCGTCCTGAATTGCATCGCAGTCGATTTTTTACCGCGGAGGACGCGGAGAGCGCGGAGGGAAGGGGTGTTCAAGGGAGCGACTTGGTCAATGACGCGTGGTCGCCCTTTTGATCCGGAGTTTTTAGAGTTCCTCGAGGCTGACGAGGGCGCACATCCACTGGTGTTTGGTGCTGAGCACGACATCTGGGTTTCTAGCCCGCAGTTGCTCGCCGCAGCTCAGGCAGTAAGTACCCTCTTTATCCCGTCGCAGCAGCGGCTGACCGGAAAGGCTCGAAAAACCTTCCGGGTAGGTTTCGGAAAAGAGATCGGCAAAGACGCTCGAGCGATTCTTCTCCAAGCGCGCGGTCGCGCCGCTCCCTTTGCCCTCAGGCCAGAGCAACAAGTACTTGCCTTCATGGCTGGAAGACCCGCCGGGGTCGACTGTAAAAGGCCGAACGGTCGCATTCCTTGGCGATGTCGCGCCCGAGACATTGGCTAATTGCTTGAGATAACCCGCCGAAGCCGCCTCAGCGGCCGCGACTCTCTTCGCTAGTGCGGCATCGTAAAGCTTGACGTATGCGATGCGTCCATCCGTAAGGAGATTTCTCATGTCCAAGGTAATCGCGGAGAGGTCGAAAGAAGTTGAAATAGAAACTCTCAGCGATCCCTTGGGTTGATTGCTGACCAGGACCGCATCGGCATCGATCAGCTCTTGATCGTAAGTCAGCGTGAACCGGCCATGCTCGTCGACGACGATATCGCACGTCGTGGTGCCGGCGCGAAGCTGAAGCGTAATATCCTTCGGCGCGACACCCGGCAAGTCGCTTCGTATACTGTAAGACAAGACCGCGGCACTGCTCGGCCCAGGATCGGTCGATGTAGCGTCCATTACTGCGATTATCTCGCGACAAGGAATCGTCGCGAATTCAACTGGCTCTTCGGCTAGCGCGAGCTGTCCCCACAGCGAGACAGCGATCAGTAGCAGTCGACACACCATCATGGCAGCTCCCCGTCCCATTGGCCGTAGATTCGATCCCTTTCCTTATCAGATGCCGTAGGGCCGGTACATAGCAAAATTGCTGCTCCGACGCATTAAAGAACAGCGAGCGGCCAGCCGCTATTGCGCGGCCTTGGCTTGCGACTTGGCCTCTTTGTGGGCACTGCGACGCATCGCTCCCTTCGCAAGATCTTGAATCCACCACACAAGATCTTGCCAATAGAACCGAGCCAATCCCCGCAGGCCGCGCTTGGCGGCACACGCTTTCCAGAAGCGGCGAACCGTAGGATACAGGTCGATCGGAGGTTCGAACGGCCTGAGGAGAGTGATGATCGCATCGCGATCGCCGGCGAAATCGCACCGTACAAGAGCCGTGGAATGTCCGACGCGCAGCGAGCACTCGCTGCTTGCGTCCGCTTCGGTTACGCCGCAGATCGTCATCAGATACTCGATCGTAGGTTGCCGTATGCTATCCGGGGGTTGCGGATACTCGTATGCCCGCTCGTCGATGATCTCAGCGACTCGAAATTCGTCGTCGATCGTGCGGTACTCGAGCCGCGACGCGCCGTTCTTGAAGGCCATAAGCAAAAGCACTTCCACCATCGCATGCTCGCGTCCGTGCGGAGCACTGTCAAGCGCCTTTGTAGGGTTTAGCGTAAACACTGGCATCGCTTGGCCTCCAGTTTCGTCGCGGCAGCTTGCTAAAGCGCAGTATAGCCGACACTTCACCGGCCCATCCCATTTTAGGGCTGCAGAAAAGGTTGGTGGGCAAACGTGGGACGGCAGTCCTCTGCCGTCAGCACCCGGCAAGCCGCACTGCGCGCACCACCTTCCTCCCAGAGCCGCGAAGCGACTAAGAAAAGAAGAAGAAGAGCTAGACGGGCAAAGTCAGGCGGCTTGCCGGGTGCTGACGGCAAGGGACTGCCGTCCCACGGTTGGCCCGCCAACCTTTCTCGCAGCTCAAAAAGCTTTATCAAGCGTTGATGTTCTCGGCAGCGACAAAAGAGGGCAATCGTATGTGGTACATCAGGCCCTGATGTGATCGACCCCGGCAAGCCGGTTGGCATTAACTCCGAGGCCGCGAAGCGGCTAAGAAAAGAAGAAGAGGTGGACGGGCAGAGTCGGGCGGCTTGCCGGGTGCTGACGGCAAGGGACTGCCGTCCCACGGTTGGCCCACCAACCTTTCTCGCTGCTCAAAAAGCTTTATGAAGCGTTGCTATTCTCGGCAGCGACAATGGAGGGCAATCGTATGTGGTACATCAGGCCCTGATGTGATCGAACCCGGCAAGCCGATTGGCATTAACTCCGAGGCCGCGAAGCGGCT
>JBQCEI010000158.1:0-2566 GCA_051960375.1 Aureliella sp.
GCACGACACGATGCCGTTATCGGACCAGAGAAACAGCAGATCGTCCTTGGCTACCGGTGTCGGCACATAGGGAGCCGCTTTGCGAACATCGAAAACCACTTGATGGCTGTTGTCCTTCGAGTCGACCGCGAACAGGACGTTGCCGCCGCCACCGGAGCCTTCAGAGCCGATGATGAGATTGCCGACGACCAGCGGGCTCGAGACGGAGCGCTTGGTAAAGGTCTTGCGGTTCCACAGCGGCGCACCGGTAGCTGCATCGAGTGCGAAGATGCCATCGCCGGTTTCCGCCATGACGAGCGCATCTTTGCCTGATTCGGTTTTGATGACTGCCGGAACGCCGTAACAGACGCGCGTCGTCTCGCGCGGCGTTTGCCAAACCGTTTTGCCGGTCTTGCTGTCGAGTGCGTAGACCACCGTTTGGCCAGGATCGACACCTTCGGGTAAGTCGAATGCATCTTGGCTGTCGAGCACGATCACCAAACCGTTCCACAACATCGGCGAACCGCCGAAGCCGTGCTGGCTGACGTAGCGGCCCAGATCGCGCGTCCAGATCTCTTCGCCGTCATGCGAAAACGCTTTGACGATCAGGCCGCTCGGGGCTGCCCACGTGGCATAGACTGCGTGCTCGTCGGCGCAGGGAGTGCTCGATGCATAGCTGCTGCGCGTGTGCAGTGGATGCGTGGTCGATGTGTAGTTTTTGCGCCAACGCTCCTTGCCGCTGGTCAGATCAAAGCTCAGCACGTAGCGCTCGGCCGATTTCGGATCGGCGCTCATGATGTAGACGTTGTTGCCCTGAATGATCGGCGAGCCGTTGCCTTTGCCCGGCAGCTTTGCGGTCCAGGCAACATCGTCGGTGGTCCAGGGAAGCGGAACGCTCGACTGCTCGATAATCCCCGAGCCATTTTCGCCGCGGAAACGGTTCCAGTTCGTCTCGGCCGAAGCGGTCGAAGCGCACGCGGCAACACAGCAACACGCCGCGAAAAAAGCAGAGCGAGTTTTTCGGACGAAGCTCGATCCGAGCGGGTTACTTCTGATCTGGAAATGCATGGCGGGCTCGCGGCAAAGAAGGGAATTATGGAAGGGAATGCGGGAAGGAGACGGGGGCAATTCTGGCGTCCCATTGTAAGCAACCCCCATTCGACTTGCACGCCGCGCGAAGGCTACTCCGCGATCTCCGCGATCTCCGCGTCCTCCGCGGTAAAACTGCTACCGAGCAGCGTGCTGCGGCAGCGAAAATTCAAAGACCGTGCGGCCCTGTTCGCGATACCAGCGGACTTCGCCGCCCAGGGCGGTGGCTGCCGAGCGCACCACGGTCAGCCCGACGCCGAGGCCTTCGGGCTTGCTCGAAACGAACGGGTCGAACAGGCTCTCGCTCAGTTCGGAGCTTGGTCCGCTGCCCGAGTCGCTGATGCGCACGAGTGTGCGTCCCTCGGCGGTCTGCGTGCTCACCGCTACATCGCCGTCGGGGCCGGCCGCATCGAGCGCGTTGAGCACCAGATTCATGACTGCGGAGCGCAGTAGTTCTCGATCGGCAATCGCAATGCTCTCGCTACCGGCGTCGCGTTGCCACTTCAAGCCGATGCGGCGATGCGCGGCAATGGTATCGAGGAGCGACTGGGCCTCGTCGAGCACTGCTGAAAGAATGCCGCCATGAGCGGATTGCACTTTGCCGGCTGCCGAGTGCAGAAGCTGTTGTATGTACTGCGCCGTGCGAGCCAGTTCGGCTTCCGCGACCACCAGACTCTCTTGATTGGCCAGCGGACAATCGCGTCGATGTAATTGCACGGCCAGATGGATGCCGGTGAGAGCGTTGCGCAATTGGTGCGCCAGACCGCCGGCGACTTGGCTGAGCAATCTCGAACGCTCGGTCTCGCGGATCGTGCGCCACATGCTGCGCAGCTCGTCGGCCATCCGGTTGACCGATTCGGCCAGACTGGTCAGTTCGTCGCGCGGCCCCTTCATCGCCACGCGTTCGCTACGGCCCGTTGCGATTTCATGTACTTGCTCTTGCAAGTAAGCGATGCGCCGCACCAACCGCCGCGAAGTAGCCAATGCCACGGCGCCGACCAGCACTAGCGTGGTCAGCCCGGTGAGCAGCGGCATGAGCGCCAGTTGCTGAGCAGTGGCTTCGCGTTCGGTTTGCGGTTCGAGCAAGACCAGCAAAGAGTCGTTCACCGCCGGACGGTGCAGAGTGGTCACGCGGTACGACTTGCCGTGTATGACCAGCTCGCTGCCCGTTTTATCGGTAAGCGTTTTATCGAGAACCGCTGGACTGCCATCGGACGAGGCTCCGCCCGCCGAATCGGGTAGGGGCGCGGCCAGTCGATCGAGAATCATTTGAGCCGTAGCGGCATCGATCTCCGGCGTCGAACCGCGCAGGCGAGACTGGTGATCGGCTACGACAAATTCAAATCCGCTCAGGCTGCGCAGGATTTCGAGCACGGGAGGAGTGATTGGAAAGGCAGTGTCGGCTAGCGCGTCAGCGACCGATTGAAGCCTCGCGCGACTCTGCGCCGACGCCTGACGAGCAGCCAACCACTGGCTGAGCGCAGCCAACCCGACGGCT
>JBQCEI010000159.1:0-3055 GCA_051960375.1 Aureliella sp.
CGATCACCCAGTCCGCGCGAGCATCGTTCCATTGGCAGAACATCCTTTCGCGGACTTGGGTGCATCGTGTTGTTCGGTGCGGTTCTTCACGTGCTGGCATACCTGTTCGAGTTGACGTTGCGATTCAATCTGATACCAAGTCAGTAATGGGCCAGGGTTTGAGACAAAATTTGGCAAGCTTCAATCGAGTACTGGGAGAATATTGGGGTAACACCTCGTACGCGATCTGCTCGGCTTCGGCTAGCCGTTCTGCATCATCGTGTCCAACCGTGACGACAGCGCCGTAGCATCTTACGAGCAGATCAAGGTCATTCCAGATTTGGCGCGCATAGGTGTTCAGCAATTGTGCCATACCAGCATCGTCGAGCGCGATGGGGAAGCCATTGGCAAGCCCTGATTCCAAATACGCGCCCATCAGTTTGTCACAATCCTTAAACGACCAACGAATCCTACGCATAGCACACCGAACGCTTTTTATTCCAACTCCAGTGGCGATAAGCCACCGGATATGGGCTTGTTGCCGCTAGAAATCCCAATAACCGTTTATCACCACACTACGCTGCAAATATATTTACTTCCGTGTTGCGCTCGCGGAAGATGGCTGGGCAGGCTGGGTAGAGTGAACGCCACCCCGCTCACAGGCCAGATTCTCGAACGCTACTATGCCAATGTACCGCGCTGGCTAGCTACCTGCAAAACGAGGCGTAGCCGAGGAAGCTACTGCCCGTTCTGCGAACCGCCGTTCACACGCCCAGCGACCGGTCCCTACCCATCCACTACGCTGCTTTACTGGCGGGTTCGTCCCTCGCTTACGGGTATTGAAGTTGCGCTTTGGGCCAACTCCTGTGTGGCACTGGCTATGCCAGTGCTTCTTTTTTCAAGATTTACCGCGCTCATAACACAAGCGCCGCTCCGATGGCGAGCTGTTTGCCGACATTTCTCGTCGAAGTTCGACTGGCACTGGAGCGCTTTGCCTGGGCTTCTGACCCTTCAACTTCGAAGCTGAAGACACTGGCATAGCCAGTGCCACACCAAGAAACTGCGGACTTGCAAAACTTACGCGTCGGGTTACCAAATTCCGGACAGTTGGGCACGGCCAGTGCCACTCGTGGAGGCAGAGAGAATATCTCCGCGTTTCCGCGGTAAAATGTTCGTCGATCTGTGCCAGTCGATTAAGGAGAAAACGGGATGCTTCGCTTCGCGTTAGGATTGCTGCTGCTCAGTTGCAACGTCGCTCATGCGCAGTTGACGAGCAGCGGCGTTGCTACGGTCTTCGAGACGTCCGGCGGATACTCGATACCCGATCCGAACAACCGGCTGATATTAATCTCGCTGGCCAAAAACGCTTCGGTTCAGCGGGCGATGGGACTGACGGCTGAACAGGCAAAGCTGCTGGGCGAAGCTTTTCAAGCTAACGACGGCTCGTTTAGCTCAATTTCTTGGAGCGGCGGTTTGCCGGCCGATTCCGCGGCGATGCAACGAGAATTCAAAGCGATACGTGCCCAGCGCGCGCAACTACTCGACGAGTTGATCAGTCCTGATCAATGGGAGCAACTGCGCAAGATCGCGTACCAAGTCGAGATCGCCCGCGTCGGATTAGGAAAGGCGATCACCGAGGGACGCCTCGGCTTCGATGTGGGCGTTCACGAAAACCAGAAGACTCACTTGTTGGAGAAAGTGGCTCAGCTCGAGATCGACACCTTCACCCAGATCTATCAAGTTCGCGTTGACTCCCAGAAGGAATTGTTGGCCGAGCTGCCTGACGAACTCAAAACGAAGATCGAGGCATTGATCGGCAAACCGTTTCCATTCCGAGAAAACTCCGCGGAGGAACGTCAGCTCCATCGAGAGCTTGTCCGAAAGTTTCGGCTCGGGATGGCACCCGACAAGATGACCGATCCCCAGCAAAGACTTCAAGTGAGCCTCTTGTTGCTCAACGCGTCGGTAAGGCAAGAAACGAAGTTCGGCGAATCGCAACTGGCGGCGTTGGTCGAAGCGGGCGAGTTGAATTCGAAAGACGCGTTTGAATCTCGACTGGGAGAAATCGTTGCCGAAGAGCAATGGACGCGTCTTCGTCAATTGTGCTACCAGATCGAAATTGCCCGATTGGGAATCAAAGACGCAATATCGCGTGGCAGGCTGGGGCAGGATCTGCAGGTTGACGCTGACACACGCAAACTGCTCATTGATAAAGCTGCGGAGATTGAAGCACGAGCGGGTAAGACCATCGTTAACATCCTGCAACGCGCACAGGACCTGTTATTGGCTGAACTATCTGCCGAGCAGCGAACCAAAGCGAAAGAATTGCTGAGCGAGCCTTTCTATCTCACGGACGACAATTACTGGCGCTACGCTCGATGAACGCGCCTAGTCGCACTCCTCTGCACTCTCCGCGTCCTCCGCGGTAAATCTCTTCTTTATTGAGCATCCCGCTCGTACTTCGCTTTGTACTTCTCATAAAGCAACGTATGACGGCTGCCGAGGTCGACTGGGCGGCCTTGGATGAAGGCGTGGGTCACTTGCGTCGGCGTTTCGAGGATGTCGCCGTCGGCGATGAAGAGCGTCGCATCGCGGCCGACTGCCAGCGAGCCGACGCGATCCGCGACGCTTAGAATTTCAGCGGTCGACAAAGTGATCGAGCGCAGGGCCACTTCGGGATCGAGGCCGTAGGCGGCCGCAGTGGCCGCGTGGTAGGGAAGATTGCGGAGCGTGCTGCCGCCGAAGCGACCCGCGGTGGCGATGCAGAACGCGATGCCCGCCTTGTGCAGGCGGCTCGGTAGCGTGTAGGGATCGTCGTAGGGCTGGTCGCGACGCGTCGGCAAGCGATAGACGCCGCCGACGATCACCGGGACCTTTTCGGCGAGCAATACTTCCTGGCAATCGAGCGCGTCGTAGCCGCCGTAAATGATCAGCCGCACGTTATGTTGCCTCGCAAAGGCCACCGCCGAACGAATCTGCGGAGCGAGGTAGGCCGTCGCGATCAGCGGCATCGTGCGCTCGAGCACCGGCACGAGGGCTTCGAGCCGCGCGTCGAACTTCGGCTTCTTATCCGTCT
>JBQCEI010000160.1:0-12908 GCA_051960375.1 Aureliella sp.
GTCGGCCTGGGCTTGAATCTCGTGCAAGCGCTCTCGCTGGGCCGGGGTCAGGCGTTCGTACGCCATGCGGTAGAAGATCAGGGCAGCAGCCTCGTGGCCGGAGTTGTGAGCCTCTTTGGCCTTGAGCATGAAGTACCGCACGGTGGAATCATCGTGCAGGATCGCATTGGCCGGCCCGGTCTTCGAGCCGCCACCGCCACCCAAGGCCATTTGCCAGTCGTTGGTCTGGCGGACCGCGGGAAGCTGGTCGGCTCCCGTGCGCCGCGCGTACAACTGCGGCGTTAGCGTATTCATGATTGGCGTGCCAGTGGCCCGCGTATCGTAGTTCGGGGGCCGCTTGGAGGCGGGTTCATTGAGGATCGCCGCGTCCATCGCTTGCAGGTCGATGATCGAGGCCCATCCCGTTACGCTCGTCGCGCCGGCCGCGCCGCTCGAAGCGCGTCCCGCGACGGGACCGGCGCCTGCGGTGGTCGAACCGCTGCGCTGCCGGGCAACTCCGCCGAGATACGCGCCGTCCGAGTCGGGGACCGTCGCCGCGCCGCTATAGCCGAAGGTTTGCACGGCCGGCAACTGAACGACTTGGGCAAACGCGTTTGGAGCATCGCTTGCCGAGAAGGCGAAGACCGCAGCTGCGCACACAGCAATCCGCGCTGAAAAAACTCTACGTCGGCTGAGTAGCATGATGAGAAAAGCTCGCTCGCATGTGATTCGCATTAGCCCCGCCCGTGGCGATTGCCCGCTGGCTGGCCCGCATTCGGCCGCCTCGGTCGATTCCCGAAGCAGCGTCCTTAGTCCGGAATGGACTATCGATTATGATAGCCAGTCCCCTCATTTACTGCACCCAACCCTCGTGTTCTCCTGGCGAATTGAAGCAACTATGTGTCGCAATCGATCGTGGTCGAACCGCATCAAAGTCAACCCAGATTCCGCCAGCGGCGGTGCGTGCGGCCGCCGAGCTGCCCGCAGCCAGTCGCCCGGCCGGCACCTGGCTCGCGCAAGTCTGATCGGTTTGGCGGTCGTCGTCGGCATGTCGCTCATTTCCCGCCAGCCGCAGTCCGCCTTGGCACAGGAGAAGGCCGAAGCGGCGAACAGGTTAACCGAGAGCGCAACGGCCGGAAGCGCGAGCAAGGCTCCGCCTGCCCTGCGCATCGTGAAGCTGCTGTGGAAGACACAGCCGAAAAACGCCGCCGGTGCGCTCGAAAAACTGATCGATCAGTCGCTGACGCGGCGGCAAGCCGACGAGCTCAAGCCGCATCTGCCGCCGCTCGACCCGCAGTTTAGGGAAACGTTGTCCGACCCCGAAGATGTGCGCTGGGTAGCTTCGGTGGCGGCGGTAGCCTTGTATGATTCGCAAGCAGCCGCTCGCTGGCTCGAACTGGGAGTCGCCGGCTTTCAGCGAGACGGAAAAGGGCGCCAAGCCGATTTGCCGCTACCCAAGCGCGACTTTTTGCTCCGCGTTTGGCTGGAAACCGGACGCGAGGCGGCCCTCGCGTACGTGCACGCGCAACTTGCCAGCGCCTCGCCCGATTCGGATGCCAAGGCCGCCTGGCTCGAAACGGTTGCTCTCCGCGGCCTGCAAGCGGATCTGCAAGCGACCGCGCGGCAGCTAGTCGAGCTGTGGCCGCGCCTGCCCAAAAACGTCCAGATCGCCGTGGTCGAACCGCTGACCCAACACGCCAGCTCGATGCGCATTCTGGTCGATGCCATTGCCGCCGGCAAAATCTCCAAGGACCTGCTCAACACCAATCAACTGCTCAAGTGGTCCAGCAGCAACGATGCCGAGCTGACTGCGGCCATCGAGCGCGTCTGGGGCAAGCTGCGTGTGGCCGACGACGCCGATCGCAAAGCGGTGGTCGCCAAGACGCTGGCCATGCTGCAAAGCGGTAAGACAGGCAACCCAGTCGCGGGACAACAGATCTTCAAACGCGTCTGTTCGCAGTGCCATCGCCTGCACAGCGAAGGGATCGAAGTCGGGCCGGACATCTCGGTCAACGGCCGCGGCAGCTTCGAGCAACTGGTTTCCAACGTCATGGATCCCAGCCTCGTCATCGGCAAAGCCTTCATCGCCAAGACGGTGCTCACTACCGACTCGCGCGTGTTGTCGGGATTGCTTGCAGCCGAAGACGACAAGCGTCTGACGCTGAAGATCCAAGGGGGCAAACTGGTCGAACTCGACCGCGAAGAGGATATCGAAGAGATCAAGGACAGCGCCAAGTCGCTGATGCCCGACGGGCTGGAACAGCAGATGAGCGAGCAGGAATTGGTCGACTTGTTTGCGTACTTGAGCCTGACCAAGCCGTTGTCGGCTCCCGAGAATGAGACGATTCCCGGGACGCCGCCCAAGCTTTTGGGGCCCTAAGCCGGCTTTACCGCAGAGACGCGGAGAGCGCGGAGGAAGAAGACTAAAAGATGCCCAGTTGGTCGCGGGCGTCTTCGGTCATGCGGTCTTGGGTCCAGGGTGGGTCCATGACGACTTTGACGTCGACTTTGCCGACCCCTTCGATGGCTTCGAGCACCTGACGGCTATTGGCGACCAGTTGCGGGCCGGCCGGGCACATCGGGCTGGTCATCGTCATTTCAATGCCGATATCAGTTTTGGCCGCATCCTCTGCGTTGGGTTGCAGATTGACGGTGTAGACCAAGCCCAAATCGACGATGTTGACGAACAGTTCGGGGTCGATCACCTCCTTCAACTGCTCGCGGACTTTATCTTCGCAAATCGTTTCGGACATCTCCGCTTCCTTCGGTAAGTAGTGTGTCAGCGCAGTCTTAATTTTAGGCAGGCCGGTCAGAATTGCCTACCGCTACCCGATCCTCTCGAGTTTTACCGCGGAGGACGCGGAGACCGCGGAGAAGTAGCCGATAGGGCAGATAGCAGATTGCCGAGAGCCATGGTAAGGTTTTGGGATCATGAGCAAGGGAACTCACTGCTTCGAAATCCTGCTGGCCACCGAGCTGCCTCGCGAGTTGCCGCCGGTGGTAGTCGCGTTCGGAGACGATACGTTTTTGCGGCGCGAGAGCGTCTCGCGGCTAGTGCAACTGGCGGGCATCGATATTCAGGAAGCAAAAACGTTCGATGGCGAGGAATGCATTTGGCGCGACGTTCATGATGAACTCGTGACCGTCTCGCTGTTCGATCCCGACCAGCGGCGCATCGCCATCATCAAGCACGGCGACAACCTGGTAAAAACGGCCCGGGTCCAGTTGGAAAAATGGTTTGCCGCCCCGGTCGAGTCGTCGCTCTTGATTCTCGAAGTCGCTTCGTTTCCGGGCAACACCAAGCTCTACAAGATCGCCACCGAAAAAGCTTGGTGCCTCGACTGTTCGGCGCCCAAAGGCAAGGGCTGGGGCAACCCGGTCGATGCCAAGGCGGTGCAGGCCTGGATCAAGCAGTGGGCCAAGCACACGCACCGGCTCGACCTGACGCTGGCCCAAGCGGCGATGGTCTTGGATCTCGTCGGACCCGACTTCGGCTTGCTCGATCAAGAGCTGGCCAAGGCGGCCTTGTATGCCCAGGACAACGGCAAAATCAGCGAAGAAGGGCTGCGGCAAGCGATCGGCAGCTGGCGCACGCAAACCGTCTGGGAGATCACCGCAGCGGCGGTCGAAGGACGCGCGGCCGTCGCGCTTAGCCACTTGAACAAGGTGATCCACGCCGGCGAATCGCCGCTAGCGATCGCGCCGCAGATGTCATGGAGCCTGCGGCGCTTCGGCAATGCCACACAGCTGATCCTACAAGCCGAACGCGCCAAGCGCAAACTGCCACTCAAAGACGCGTTGGCTAGAGCCGGCTTCCGCACAGGTGAGCTCGCACAGGCCGAAGTTCAGTTGCGGCGGCTCGGGCGCGTTCGCGGTCAAGCGATGCTCGACTGGTTGCTCGAGCTCGATTTGAAGCTCAAAGGCACGCACTCGAAAGAAGACCGCGGCCTCTTGGCCCTCGAAGAGTTCATCGTCAAACTCGCCGGCGAGTAGAAAGACGAACCGCGGAGGACGCGGAGAGCGCGGGGAAAACAGGTCGTCCTCTCCTCCGCGCTCTCCGCGCCTCCGCGGTAAAAACTCTTCAGAGACTCGCGTTAGAGCTTCTTGATCGCAACGTTGCGGAACTGCACCGGGTCGTTGTGGCCGGCGAAGCCGAAGTAGCCTTCCGTGCGATCCTTACCAGGATGCGGGGAGTTGGCCATGTACTCGTGGATCAGCGACAGATCGGTATCCAGGATCGGCGTGCCGTTGAGTTCCACCTTGATCGTCGAGCCCTTCACGGTGACGACTTGGAAGTTCCACTCGCCGGTCGGACGCAGGTAACCGCGGGCGGCCGGGGCCATGCCGTAAGCCGAGCCGTGCGCTTGGCGCGGATCGAGCTTGCCATACTTGGGATGCTCAGTGTCGAGCACCTGCAGTTCGCACATGCCCGAATAAGCCGCATCGCCTTCGCCGGGATAGCGAATCGCCAAACCATTGTTGCCACCCTCCGGCAATTTGAACTCGAGCTTGACGACGAAGTCCTTGTACTGATCCTTGGTGTGCAGCACGCCGCCGTGTCCGGCCTTGCACTGAATCGCGCCGTCGACCACTTCATAGTTATCCACTGCGCCGGTCCAGCCATCGAGCGACTTGCCGTCGAACAGGCTGGTGAAGTGATTGGGCGTATGTTCGTCGAGGAACTTGTTGGCTTCCTTGGAATCGATCTTGCGCACGAAAATGTTGCGCCAGCTGATTTCACCGCCGTGGGTTTGCAGTTGGATCACGCCTTTGCGGAACAGCGGCAGCTTGCGATCTTTGTCGAAGTAGTTTTCCATAATCGCGTTGTCGACGACCATTTTGTCGTTGAGCCACACGCTGGTGCGGGCGCCGATTTGGATGATGCGGAACTTGTTCCACTCGCCGAACGGCTTGTCAGCCTTTACGAGCGGATCTTTGCCGGGCGTGCCGGCGCTGTTGTTCCACAGGCCGCCGCTCCCTTTGTTGGCGCCGAGGTTGAACTTGGCTTCTTCGGTGCTGTCCCATATCTGGACCTGGGGAGTGCCGCGGAGATAGATTCCGCTGTCGGCCTTGGGAACCGTTTTGTATTCGATCAGCAGTTCGATGTCGCCGAACTCTTCATTGGTCGTCAAGTAAGCGCCGTGGCCGTCGTTGACCAGCGCGCCGTCTTTGACCGTCCAGTGCTCCTTGATTTCGTTGTTCCATTTTTCCTTTTGCTCGTCGGACGTTTCGTCCCACTTGCGCGGATCGAGCGTCGGCCGGCCGTGCCAGCCCTCGAGCGACTTGCCGTCGAACAAAGCGGTGAAACCTTCAGGAGCTTTGGCGCTCTGGGCCGCAGCTGAAGAAGCAACCGTCGCGGAAACAGCCCCGCTGACGGCGAGGGTCAACAAGAAGGCGTGCGCGTGCCGCACCATTGCGTAAGACATGAACGAAGACTCCAAGGCGGGAAAGTAAGTGGGCATGCTGGTTAGCAACCAGCATAGGATAGACAGAGGTTGGGAAGCTTTGCAAGCACTCGCCCCCCTCCGCGCTCTCCGCGCCTCCGCGGTAAACAAAAAACGCGTGAGCTTTGAGGCCCACGCGTTTAAGATGGTTGTCGCGTTTTTCAACCGGCCGCTTACGGCAGCGTCACCGGGTCGGACATCGACTCTTGAACGTTGCGGTTGCGGGTGCTGAACTCGCCATCGTACGACTGCACGCTCACCGGCACGTTGCCCGCCGGTGCGGCTTGGACTTCCGGTTCAACCGGCGGAGGTTCGACCGCTTCTTCCGACTTGCCCTTGAGCCATGGCAGCGCCGGCGATGCAGGCAGGAAGCAGAACGGATTGAGGTAGTTGGCCCGACGCGGATCGCGCTCGGCACAGCGGCTCATCGAACAGCGTTCGCATGGCTTGTTGGCATTCCAGAACTTCAGCTCTTGGCAGAACGAGCGGCCACCGACATAGATTCGGTCGCCCGGTTGCAGTTGGTAGTTGGTCGCCGTGTCGCCGAGCTGAGTGATCTGTCGGTAACAGACCGGCAAAACGACGCGGCATTCGCACGGGCCGGTCGGACGCACGAGCACGATGTCGCACGGCGAAGCTCGGCTGCTCAAGCCGCCAGCCAGCAAGATTGCATCGAGTACCGTCTCGCGACCGGTGATCGGATACGCAGCCGGCGATCCGACTTCGCCGAGCACATAGACCTGAGCCGCATTGGCTTCGAGCAAGCGAACGTTCACAGCCAGGCGTCGGTTCTGAACGCTTTCGATGCGTGCTTCGACTGCCGCTTCGATCTGTTCGATCGTCATGCCGGCAACGACCAGGCGACCGTACTGGCCCAAGTCGACCGTGCCGTCGACCATGACGCGCTGGTCGGCTGGCAGTCGCAGATCAGCAGTGAAATCGACCGGCTCGATCAACAGATCGTCACCCGGTTCGACGTAGTAAGCTGGCAAGACCGTCTTGCAATCTTCAATCGGCAAAGGGGTCGGCAGCGGCGCGGCCATGGCAAAATCTTTGGCCTGCGGCAGCAGCGGAAATTGATTGGGCCAAAGCGTAAATCCTCCGGTGCTACTGCAGCCACAGCTGGCTAACAACAGCGTGCAACAGATCCAATTTCGCAGCCCTGCGGTGGCGATAGACATCAGAAAACCTCATTGGTTTCAGTGGTGCTGTAGGGCGGCCCTATGCCAGCGCAAGCGCGATCCACCGTCGCTCCGGCACATCCATGTGGGAGCAGGTCTTGCTGCGCTGCTGAAATGCTGCCGCTGGCGCCGCTTTCGGCTATCTACCTATCGGATGCCGCCGCTGCATTTAATAGCCGCATTCCACCATCCTGGTGTGGGTTGGCGGTTGCTGGCAAAGTAAATCCGCGTCATACGACCGCTTCTACGCGATCGGCAAGGTTTGCCAGGCCGCGTTTTTTTACCGCGGAGGGCGCGGAGAGCGCGGAGAAAGCGCTTCTCAGTGTGGCACTGGCTATGCCAGTGTCTTCTGCTTCGAAGTTGAAATGTCAGAAGGCCCTGCAACCCGTTCCAATGCCAAATCAACTTCGGCCCAGAACTGTTGCCAGACAGTCCGACATCGGAAAGTGGTTGGGTCCTTCAGCCCGGCAAACTTCGAAAGGAGAGCCACTGGCATAGCCAGTGCCACACAGGAGCTGCCAAGCTCTGCATCTTTACGGAACGCGGGCCAGCGGCGTGGCGACGGCGGTCACCGGGGCGACCTGTTCTAACAGCGAGCGCAGCAACGCTTGCTCGATCATTCGGCCGGCTTGGGGCTGGATGACCGGCTTGGAGGCGGTTCCTCCGACGCGCAAGAAGATGGCGCGATTGGCTACCAGTCGGTTGATCTGCAGGATCAACTCCAGCGGCGGTACGCTGGTGGCCGCAAGCTGCGCCAGATAATTCGAAGCGATTTGCTCGGTGAGTCCACCGCCCACGCGAATGACCAGTTGCACATCGAGCCGCTGGTTGGCAAGTCCGATGCTGCCGCTGCCCAGCACCGAAAGCTGGCGTCCCCAGAGAGCGAGACTCCGCATCCTCAATGCGCCTTGGCTGATGAAGCCGACGATTCTGCCTCGTTCAAACTCGGTCGACGGCAGTCCAAACAAAGGTACGAATCGCGCCAGTTGATCCGCGACGGGCAACGTCTGCGCATCGGTGTCGGAGAAGCGGAAATCGAGCCGACCACTCAGGTCGCGCGTGGTCACGAAGCGGTTCGCGCCCAGTTCCAGATCGGCGTCAAACTTGCCTCGGCCGATGACCGACGTCGTGCCGAGCCACTTGCTCAACTGTTCGACTTCGCCGCGACGAATTTGTGCGCGGGCCTGGAAGGAGCGCCGCGAAGATAGGTGAGCTGTTAAGTCACCATCGAGCATCCCGCCGAAGCCACGGCCGCGAATGTTGGCTGCGCGGAGGCGAACGATCGAGTAGTCGGGCGATGCGTTCAATTCGAAGTCGCTATGCGCTTCAGACACCGGCACGCCCGACAAAACCGCATCGTGCAAAATCAATGCACCGTGCATATCGACGCCAGGCGTAAAGTGAACTCGGACGCGCAGGTCAGCTCGTCCCTTGACGTCGGCCGCCATATCGGGATCGTACAACTGGATCGCTTCTTTCAGCGAAATGCGCTGGAGATGAACCACGACACCGCTGGCCCGCTGCTGTGCGATGTTGTAGTTCCCGCTGGCATCGACTCGTCCGCCCGCGAGGCCTCCCTCGAACCGCACCAGGCGGACGCGATCGTTATCGATCTGCGCATCGAGCGTGAAGGCTCGCGCCACCGTGCGTCCTTCATAGGCCAGCTGCGGGATGTCCAGTCGCACAAAACCGGTCCGCGGGCCGTCGACTTGCCAATCGATTTCAGCTTGCAGATTGGTGACCCCGCGCCACTTGGCCGCATTTTCGGGACCTTGCCACAGTGCGATCAGCCGTTCGGCCGCGCCTCCGAGCCACTTGAGCGTTCCGCGCACGCCCGAGATGTGCTCGCTGGGCTGCTGCGCGATCAAGACATCAGCGCTGCCGCTGAGCGGGGCTTCGAATACTTCGCCCGATACTTGCGTGTGCCAGCGGTCGGCGTTCAAGTCGCCGGTCGCGGTCAGCGTTCCCACTGGCTGGCCGCGCACGGCCAGCTTCTCGACCGTCATCGCCAGCGAACCGACCCAACCGACTAGCCACGAAGGCCGACCGGCAGGACGTTGGACGTCGAGGCCGATGTCGGCTTGGCCGGCGATCGCGACAGGCACTACCGCGGCGCCCCAGTCGCGCAGCGTTGCGAGCGAGAAGTGTTTCATGTCGAGCTGAACGCGATCGATGCCTGGCCCCGAGCGATGCCAAGTGGTCGCCAGCTGGATCGTTCCCCCTCCGATTTGAAAATCGCTCTGTTTGATTTCGATGAGCGTCGGTGATGTGCGACCGGCCAAGGAGCCAATCGCCCACCGCGCACCGCTCTGCTGCAGCGCTTCTAGCTGGCTCAAGTCGAATTCCGTCGCGGTAAGCCCGCGAGCCGAGTCACCTCGAAAAGCCAGATTGCCGGTAGTGAGCACGATCGCGATCGGGGCGGGCACTTGCGTCTTGGGCGCGATCAACCGCACGAGCTGAGCAAAGGACAAATCGAGTCGATCGGCCTTGGCTCGAATGTCGTAAGTCCAATTGCCCGCTTGGTCGGGCGCCACCGTCCCATCACCGCTCCACCGCGGTCGCGGAGCTTCATCGGCCAGCGACAGCGCGATGCGGTCAGCCCCGGCATCCTTGCTCGCCGCGTAGGTGAGTCGGCCGAAGCCCCAGTCGGCGATGCGAACACCCGCTCCATCGCCGCGAACGTTGAAGGCTGTGGCATGCAGCGCGGTCAAACGCGCGGGATCGAGCGTTGCGGCGGCAGAGCCCGAAACAATACCTGTCATGCGCGGCACGTTGGCCGACAAGTCCGCGGGCAAGGTAAGCCGCGCAAGATCGATTCGTTGATAGTTGACACTCGCCGTCAGAGATTTCTTTTCGACTGTGGGCCACAGCGCTTCGGCAGCAACATTGCCGCCGGCGATCTGCGCGGCCAGCGACAGGCCAACCGCCTCGGCGTCGGCATTCTTGTTAGCTGCGTACGTGATCTGCCCGAGGTCGATGTCGCGAATGCGGACGCCGGCCCCGGTGCCTCGCACATTGATCACCGCATTTTGCAAGTTGGTCGGCTGCGAACGATCGAGCGTCGCTTGAGCGGTTCCCGAAACGATGCCGGCCATCGGCGGCAACGGTTGCGACGGGACGCGAAGCTGCGCGAGATTGACGTTCTGATAATTGATCGATGCGGTCACCATGGTCGCTTCAGCGGTCGGCCAATTCACTTGAGTGGCGATGCTGCCGCCGGAGAACTGCGCGCCGAGCGATAGAGCGAGCGCATCGGCCTCGGCAGTTTTGTCGGCCGCATACGTGACCTGTCCCAAATCGAAGTCACCGACGCGGACGTTGGTTCCGGTACCGCGGGCGCTGACGACCGCGTTCCGCAGGTCGGTCAGGTCCGCGCGATTGAGCGTCGCTTGAGCCGTTCCCGAAACGACACCGGCCATCGGCGGCAGTTGCTGCGATGGCACGCGAAGCTGCGCGAGATTGACGTTTTGATAATTCAGCGATCCGCTCACCATGGTCGATTCGCCGGTCGGCCAATTGACTTGACTAGCGATGCTGCCGCCGGAGAACTGTGCGCCGAGCGACAGAGCCAGCGCATCGGCCTGAGCAGTTTTGTCGGCCGCATACGTGACCTGTCCCAAATCGAAGTCGCCGACGCGGACGTTCGTTCCGGTGCCGCGGGCACTGACAGCTGCGTTCCGCAAGTCGGTCGGGTTCGCGCTGTTTAAGGTCGCTTGAGCCGTTCCCGAGACGACGCCAGCCAGCGGCGGCAACTTGATCGGCACGTTGAGCCGCGCGAGATCGACTCCTTGGAAATTCACCGACGCGTTGACAGGAGTGGGAGCCGCAATCGGCTGAGCCGCCGCTTGGTCATCCGGCTGAGCGGCAGCCGGCGCAGAGGCCGCCGCAGAGATAGCTGCCGAGATTGGCCACTGCACTTGGGCGGCAACGTTGCCACCGGCCACTTGAGAGCCGACGGCCACGGCCAGAATATCGGCGCCGATGTTTTTGCTCAACGTTTAAGTGATCTGGCCCAAGCCCCACTCGCCGATGCGGACATCGGCGCCGGCGCCGCGCACATTCAGCGACGCATGTTGGATGTCGACGATCTTCGACGCATCGATCGCCGCTTCGGCGATTCCAGAAACGACGCCCGACATCGACGGCACTTCGCTGGGCAATTTGAGCTGAGCGAGATTGACTTTCTGAAAATTCAGCGACGCGGTCACCGGTGCTGTCGCGGCCGTGGGCCACTGAGCCACGCCAGTGACCGAACCGCCGGCCACTTGCGCGCTGAGCGAGTCCATGCGCAAGCCCGCGGTGTTGAGCGCCAGCGAGGTGCTGAAGTTCGCCAGGTTGTTGCCGTACCAATTGAGTTGCTGGGCACCGAGCTGCGCGGTGTATTGCGCTCGCCATGGAGTCAGCTGGCCCGAGGAATTGGCCGATAGTTGCACGGCCCCTTCGGGCAGCAGCGGATTGACCGCGATCTGAAAGGCTCGATAGAGTTCCGGCGCGAGCACGACCGATTGCGCGGGCAACTGCACGTTCCATGCAAAGGGAGTGGTCAAGCCAATATTGGCCGCCAGTTGGATCGTCTGACCGGCTAGCGTCGTGCGCGAGTTCGTAAGCGACAACCGTGCGCTGGCCAATTGCCAGTCGGTCTGCAGGGCAAGGCTCGGCAGAGTGCCGAATTGCACGTCGCTGGCATCGATTGAACCGTGGGCATTCCAGCGCAGCGGCTGCGAAAGCTGATTGATGGTGGTGTCGACGACGAAATCGCCTTCGGCTTTGCCTGCGGGCACAGCCCCTTTGAGGCCGAGAGTCACGAGCAGGTTCGCCAGCGATACGTCGCGGAGGGTCCCTGCGATTCGCACCGGCGCCGTGCGCGACATCGGCAAGCGTCCATCGAGCTTGGCCTGCCCGAGCACGCGGCGCTGGTCGCTCTCGGGATCGACGCTTTCGATCTGGCCGACCGCGCGGCCGATCGTCCAGTTGCTCTGGTAATAGCCGAAGCGGACCTCGGCGTCGCGGATCGAGTAGCGATCGATATCCAGAAGCGGCGAGGTCAATTCACCCTCGACGCGATAATCGCCCAGACGCCACCAACCGCGGGCCGGCGCTTGCGCCCACACCCACCCGGTAACGCGTCCGCCGAGGCGCACAGGCGGTTCGACGCCGACGCGTCGCAACCAGCCTAAGATCGTCGAGATCTGTACGTCCTCGAATTCGTAATCGAACGCCCGCGAAGTTGGTAGCTCTGAGCGCTTCAGCGTACCCGGCTGCCAAGTCTCCTCCCCTGGCCGAGCTGCAGTTTCCCCCTGCCCTGCAGTGGCCGACTTGGCATCGGTAGCCGGCTGTCCTAGCGCCGTTGAGACCGTAAACAACAGGACGACACAGGACAGGGCCAGCGTACGCACGGTGCTCTCCTCACATGGCTGCGCAATTCAGTGAGTCACTTGCCCAGAGCGATTCGCGTGCCGGTTCGCTTCAATTCTGCTTACCTTGGTGTCTTTGTGTCTTGGTGGTGAATCACTCCTGGCACGCTCCGGCCAGCGCCAACCGCAGCGCTGCCAGGAGCGGCTCAGCAACAACCGAGTCGCGCGGATACAGGCCGCGCGCCCGGCAGGCCTCGACGAGCGCCTCGCGCAAAGCCGCATAGTTACTCGCCAAGCCGCCACTGAACACCAGTTCAAATCCGGCCGGATCGAGCCCGGCCCGATGCACGACTTGCTCGATCTCCCAGCTGAGCAGCTCGAGATGCGTTTTCATCAACCGCAGCGCGTCGGCATCCTTTTTTTCCAACGCCAGCTCCAAAACTATATGCGCGAGCATCGCCGCGGAAGTTCGATTGGCCGCCGTTTCAATCAGCACGCCGCTCAGCCGGTCGCGATTGAGCGTGCCGTCGCTCGGCTGCCACTCATCGCGACCCGGCAGCGCGGCGAGCACTGCGGCGACCAATGGCGGAGCCTGATCCAGCGGCCCACCGACATCGAGCCATTCGGTCACGCTGCGCAGAGCAGCGATCCCGAACGCGCCGCCGCTGCACTCGTCGCCGAGATTCGGTCCCCAGCCGCCGGCGCGCACGATTTGATAATTGCGGTTCCGCGTCGCTACGATCGAGCCGGTTCCGAGGATGACTGCCACGGAGCTGACCTGCTGCTCGACGCCCGAGTGCGGCTTGTGGGCCGCTGCATGGTCGACGGCCCGAGCTGCAGCGCCGCCCGTCTTGCTGCCGAGTCCATTGTGCGAATAGCGGACGTGGCGATAGTCGATCAAGGGTTCGATGTCGCTGACGCAACTGATCGCCGCGCAGCTGAAGGGCGTT
>JBQCEI010000161.1:0-3127 GCA_051960375.1 Aureliella sp.
AACCCCGCGCGTGCGGTCATACAAGCCGTCGATGAGCTTGACGGCGGTTTCTCGCCGGGGTCCGGTCGGCAGCGTCACGTTGCCTGCTAGGTCGCGCGTCCGCTGGATCGCGGGGCCAGTCGGTTCGAGCACGCGCTCGGCGCCGACGGCGCGAGCCGATATGATCGGCGCGGTCAGCTTGCGCACCGCGCCGAAGCGCGGGGCATAGATCGGGACGCGGTTGGTTGGCGTGATGCACAGTTTGCCATCGACGGTTTCGTAATGAGCAACCGTGTCTTGGCTATCGAGGCCGTGCACGGTCCAGTCTTCCTCGACCCGCACCAGCGGCTCGCGATCGCCGCCATCGTATAAATATTCTTGGACGCTCCAGTATGGCGGCACCGGGCCGCCTTCGCCCATCATGCCTTCGCCGACCGCTGGGGCCATGGCAGCGGGCATTCCACTCGCTGGCGGGCAACACGCTGCGCCTCGGGAGCCAGCGATGTGCGCGTGGCTGGCCGGTTCGACATGGCTGACCGGGACAACCTCAGGCAACGGTGCTCCAAGAGCGGGCGCCGCGGCCACAGACGCTGCGGCGGCAAACGAACGAGTTGCCGCTGACGCAGGACCGCTGGCGGCGGTCGACTGAATCGGCGCGGGCGCTTGCGAAGCGGTTCGCAGGGGCGAAACATGGGCGCAGCCGACGGCGGCGGTTCCGAGTCCGGCGGCTCCCAGCAGTGCGCAGCCGAGCCACCATGGCTTGCGGGCCACGCGAAGCGGTGTTGGATTCGAAGCATTGCGACTCATCGTTCGGTCTTTCATCGCGCCGGTGGCTTGCCAGTGGTTTCGATGCGAGGCGGCTCGGGCGGCCTGTTGAATTCATCAGCCGGCACGCTGCGGGCTACCGCTCGGCGGCTGATCATGCATTCGCTGGGACTAACGGATGTAAACGGCCGGGAGGCGCGGTTCAACGGGATGCGTCTCGCGGCGGAACTCTTGCGACGGTTCGGGCAGCGTGATATCGGGAGCCAGGCCGGCATCAATCAGCCCTTGCCGGGTCGGCTCGGGCGGCAGAGGCATCCAGGGAGGTGAGTTGTAGAGAAAGGCGCTCAGGTCACCTTGAAGATCGGTCGGCACGCGCGAACCGATGCGGAGGATCGCCATCGGCCGCCCCAACTGGTCGGCCACTTGCAACGCGTTGTCATTGCCACCGACATCGGTGACGCGCTGCGAACCGGGCAGGTCGGGAATCGGCGAAGCGATCTCGGCGTCTTCCAGATAGATGACGCGGGTTACCATGCCGCCGTCGAGAGCGCGAATGAGATCTTCTTGTTCGAGCACGATCGGAATCGGAAAGCGATGTTCGCGGCCGCGCGGCGTGTAGAGGCGATCGAGGACTTCGATCGTCGGATAGAGCTCTTCGCCTGGGCGCAGCGGAATGTTGGTGACGCGCAAGCGATAGACCGCTCCGATCAACATGCCGACTTTCACCGGCGCGGGCAGCGGCGGCAGGAACTGACCATTCTGCGCCAGGGCCACTTCGAGCTTCTCGGGGCCGGAGACGGAGACGGGTTGAAAGTAACCTTGCACCGGTTGGCGGCGGAGCAGGGTGGCTGCGCTGACGACGCCCGGAGGGGCATCCGAGTTGAGCAGATAATTGACTTTCGGCAGCGGGTGAGGAGCGGGCGTTTGCGCGCTGGCTCGATCGCTCAGTGGCCCGAGCAGCGTCACGGCACCGGCTAGGATGCAGGCTGCAATGCTGGCCGCAGTGCTGGCTACAATCGGCGCCCAGCCCAAGCTCGAGAACAGGTAACGCATTGGTTGGATTCCTCGCTTCGCCATCGGCCGCTACCCAAAAACCCCGCAGGGCGCTTCGCCCGCGGTTGGTGTTTGCATCTTCGACATCAGCCGCAGGGCATTAGCCCGCGGTTGCGTTTTGTTTCGATCTTGGAAAAAGCGGTCGGCCAGTCGCGAAGGACTGAAGCCGACCGCCTTACTCGCGATCGTTTGCCTGCGGAGGCTTTACTGCGGCGGGCAGTAAGCGCCGCCCGCGCCAGCTCCGCCCATCATGCCACCGCCGACTCCGGCGCCTTGGCCCAGACCGCCTTGGCCAGAGACGTTCTGGCTGTGGTGGTAGCGAGCCGGCATGCCGCTCGGGAAGCCTGGGTGCACGTTGTCCTCGCGGATGTGCACGCGGCTAACAGGTTGCGGATAGCTTTGGCCGGGAGTCGAGCGCACGTTGATCTTCATGTGTTCGACTGGGTCCGGAATGTTCATGTGGGTGAAGTTGCGCATGGTGTGCTTCTGCAGACCAGCTGGCGAACCCAGCGGAATGTGCGGCGGACCAGGCAGGCCGATCGGCGTGCCGCTGTAGGTCATGCCGTACTCGGGCGCGGTGACGCCGGCGACCATGCCGGGCAGCATCGGAGGCATCATGCCGGGTGGCAGCATCATCGGGCCGGCAGCCAGATTCGGACCGCCGCCGGTAGCCATTTCGATGTCCTTGTTACCCAGGCGAACGATCGCCAGGATCGAGCCGCGGCGATCAGCTTCCACGATTGGGTCTTCACCCGGGTTGATGCGGTTGCTGACCACTTCTTCGACGCCGACCAGCGCGTCCCCTTGGAACTCGGGGTCGGGCAAGTAGATCACCTTGGTGACGAAGTTGCCGGCGAGCACTTGCGGCAGGTCGTCAGCGACGCTGAAGGCAACCGGAATCGCGTTGTGAGCCAGGTAGGCTGCGGTCCGCGGATTGGCCGGAGCGACTTCGATCGTCGGATACAGTTCGATGCCGACGAAGCGGTCGTCGCCCTGGATCTTGGTCAGCTTGAGCCGGAAGATGCCTCCTTGCGGAAACTCGACGCGGCCGGGCACGACCAGCGGCTGGCTGCTGAAGCTGCCGTCGCCGATGACGTCGTACAGCACTTCCATGCCTTCAGGCCGGCTGAAGAGGATCTGCGCGGTCGGGATCGCGGCAGCGCCGTAACCGGCCGCCATCGCGCCATAGGGGCCCGCGCCACCAGGACCCATCGGACCGCAGTAGCCGTCGCCGATGGCGCCGCTAGCGCCCCCGGCCATGCCGGCCATCTGGGCCGCGGCCGCGCTGGCCGAAGCGGGAACCACCTGCGGAGCCAGGACGCCAGGTCCC
>JBQCEI010000162.1:0-9495 GCA_051960375.1 Aureliella sp.
GTTTTTAGGAAGCAATTGGCATACCGGGCAGGCCTCAGGCCTCAGGCTTCAGGCTTCAGGCTTCGGGCTTCAGGCTTCAGGCTTCAGGGCACCAGCCCGGGTGGGCTGGGCTAAGGAATGCCGGACCTTTGGTCCTGAAGCCTCGTGCTCGTGCTCGTACTGACGCCTGAAGCCTGAGGCCTGAAGCCTGAAAAGCCTGACGCCCCCCAAGGCCGGCTGCACCAGCCAGCCGGTTTAGGTACACTGCGCCCACGTCTCATAGCCCCTAACAAAAGCGAGAGCTGCTTGTGAAAAGATTTATCTTCATGACGACGCTTCTTCTGGCCGGTTTGCTCTCGAGCGGCGCGCGGGGTGATTTTGAGTATGAAGGGTTCGATTATCCCGGCGACCGGGCAGGCGAACAATTGACGAGCGACGGTAATGGTGGCGTCGGCTGGGCGTCTGCCTGGACAGGCAATGGCGCATATGGAACCGATCATTCCTTTTGGACCAGAGTCGGTTCGCTTCAATTCGGCCAGCTTGAAACGAGCGGCAACTCGGTTCAGTCGACGGGCGGATACCAGGTGGCAAACGGCGTCGCCCGCACCACTTCGCAACCCCTGGTCGCAGACGGAATTGAAACGCGGTTTCTGAGCTTTTTAATACGAGCCAATTACGCAACCAGCACCGACTACGGTGGCGTCTACATCGACGGCACAACCGACGATATCTTCGTGGGCAAGGGTGGCACGTTCACTAACTGGGGCATGGAGACGTTCGGCGGCACCGACATCGTCCAATCTAACGTTCCCGCCACAGTGAACCAGACCGCTCTGCTCGTTCTAAAGATGGAATCGGCGAGCAATGGCTTTGACAGATTCACGCTCTACGTCAATCCGACGCCCGGCCAAAGCGAACCGAGCTCGGGTGTTGTCAAGTTCCTGGATGTCGGGACGGTTAAGACGATCGGGCTCTTTACCAACGCCAACTTCAGCTTCGATGAGATCCGCATCGGCGACACCTTTGCCGCCGTTACGCCAATGATGATTTCTTCAACTCCCGAACCGAGCGCGATCGTGCTTGGCGCCCTGGGGCTCGCACCGCTGCTTGTCCCGCCAATACGGAGGCGGTTTTCGAAGAAGTGAGATTTGCGGCGCAGCCCGGCAAACCATCGTTGGTCTGGCGAGATGAAACCTGTCCCCGCTCCAGCCCACCCCGGCCCCCTCTCCTCGAAGCGGGGCGAGGGGGAGAGAAGATGTGTGATGGGGTTGCGTGCTTATCGCCGCTGCGGCTCTGGGGTCGCGCCGGGCCGCTTTGCCGAGTAGAAGGTTTCGGTCTCGGCGGCCCATTTCGGATCGGCCATGTCGGGCCACTGGTTCTGGTTGAAGCCCTTAGCCTGTTGCAGCTTTTGCTTGTCGACGTTCAGCACGAAGTAGCGGTCGTTCTCGCCGCTCTTGAGCGTCAGGGCTTTCCATGGCACGGCGAACAGTTTATCGCCGATGCCGAGCACACCGCCGAAGGCCAGGGCTGCGTATTTGACTTGGCCGGTATCGACGTCGATGACCAGTTCCTTGACGTGGCCCAGATCCTCGTTTTGAGCATTGCGCACTTTCATCCCTTCGATCGTGCTGGTGCGGAGGATATGTGCCATTTCGGTTTGCCGGCCCGCGCGTTCGGTTTGCTCGGGCTGGGCAGGCTCGGTTCGGCTCTCCCGCTGCGTGGTCGAGGGTCGTGTGTCGCGCTGCGTCGCGGGCGGCTGCGTGCCAGGTTGCCGAGTAGCGGGCTGCTGAGCCCAAGCCGGTGCCGCTAGCGCTAGTGCGCATAGCAACGATGTTCGCGTAAGAAGTCTCATACCTTGCTCCTAACTGTCTGTAGGCCCGATGAAACATCGAAGCGGCCAAACAGAAAGGGGCGAGCAGATCGTGTACCGGCCCCAAGAAGCCATCGGACTGTGCCACGCCTGCGCGCATCGCACGCGAAGCGCCGCGAAGTGCAACATGGGGAGGCTTCAGGCTTCAGGCTTCAGGCTTCAGGCTTCAGGCTTCAGGCTTCAGGCTTCAGGCTTCAGGCTTCAGGCTTCAGGCTTCAGGCTTCAGGGGACCCAGCCCGGGTGGAGACGGCGCACACTGCGGGCTAACGCCAGCCGGCTGATTCACTCGATCGATCAGCGATCGGCGGAATCCGCAAAAGCCTCTCTGAGCATGGCCAGGCTCTTGGGGACGGCCGTCCGGTAATCTTCCTTGCCTTCGAACTCGAGCGAAATGTAGCCGCGGTAGCCGTGCTGCTTGAGCAGCGAAGCGACGCGCGAGTAGTCGATGTCGAGCGTATACCAAGTGCCGCCACCGTAGTACGTCTTGGCTTGGACGAGCACCGTGTAAGGAATCAACGCTTCCATTTGCTCGTACATGTTTTCGAGGAAGTTACCGGTGTCGAGGGTCACTTGGAGCCAGGGCGAATCGACCGCCTTCACCACGCGCAGCACTCCTTCTGCCGTCCGCCCAAGGCCCCAGTGGTTCTCCAGGCCCATGATCACCCCGAGCTCTTCGGCTTTCTTGGCGAGCGTGCGATAGCTGTCGATCACCCACTGAAAACCCTCATCGTCGCTGTAGCCTTCCAGGCGCGGCTCGACGCCCTTGTTCTTCATCAGCTCATCAAAGTCTTTGCTCGTTCCCCAGCGTCCGGTGTTGACCCGCACGGTTGGGATGCCGAGCTGATAAGCGATCTCCAAGCACCGCGTCGTATGCTCGATGTTCTGCTTGCGGACCGCAGCATCGGGCGAAAGAAACGTTTGATGCGTCGACAGCCCCATCAAATCGAGGCCCAACGTGAACGCCTTGCGTTTGAGCGAGTTGAGATAGGCCGTCGAGTCGCCATCCATTTGCACGTGCAACAGCTCCACTCCGTCAAAGCCCATCTCGGCGGCCAGTTCGATGCACTTGTCGACCGGTACGTTGTTTGCGCCGCCGAATTTGAAGAACGAGTAAGTCGAGACGCCAAAGCGTTGCCGCGGTTTGGAGGACTCAGCGACCGGACTGTCGGCCGGCTGAGCGACCGTGGCAACACCTAGGGCGGCCAGACTGGACAGAGCAGCGGAACGGGCAAGAAAAGCGCGACGTTCAAAAATCATGAGCTGAGCATCCGGCGAAAGAAGGAACGATCGTCGACAAGTTAGCGCCGCTCATCAAGATACCAAGCCCGCAGCGCGGCGGGAAACCGCTGCAGCCACGACGGCAAATCGGAGTCGCAAGGCCGCTCCCTCCGCGCTCTCCCTCCGCGGTAAAAACCCATCCTGGGACAGCGAAACGGCAAAAAGAGACATTGTCGGCCGACCTGCTTGTCGCAATAATTTGGGCTGAAAGATATCAAAATCGTGCGAAGGGAGCGTCGCATGTTGGTGGCATTCTTACGCGCTCTGCTGCTGCGGCAGCTGGAGCGTCTGGCCAGCCAGTCGCAGAGCCGGCCAGTAGCTGTTGATCGCATTGAACTGAACCATTACTGGTGGGCGGCTGGCTGCGAAAATCATCAGGTGATCCTCTGGCAGTGGTCGCCCGCAGAAGGCCAATTCAAGGCCCAGCGTTTCTTTTTTCTCGACGGCGACTCGAGCGAAGCGCCGCGACGCCTGGCCAACGGCAAGTGGCGGTTCACCTACTACGATAAAGTCCGCGGCAATCGCGTGCTGGTCTTCGAAACCAGCGACTTTATCGAGACGGTGACCGCACACGATCCGTGGCATCGAGCGCGAGCAGCCTGACGCGCAAGTTTTGAAGCGGCGCTTTTCTCGTGTGGCACTGGCTATGCCAGTGTCTTCCGCTTCGAAGTTGAAAGGTCCCATGGCCCGGTAAAGGGCTCTAGTGCCAATCAAGCCTCCGGCCTGAGAACTTTGGCAACGCAGTTCGTCATTGGTGAGCGTTCCGGAGCCTGAGTGCGGCCGCCTTCGAGAAAAGAGCCACTGGCATAGCCCAATACTGACCGGGACTTCATGTAACCCGACGCGTAAGCGAGGGACGAACCCGCCACAGCGCCGCGCAGCACCCCCTAGCGAAGTGAGTCAACGAGCTGTTGGCTCATGTGGTGACCTGGTGGGGTCACTAGAAGTTGCGTTCTTGATGCCTACTTGATGTGCCAACCTTTTTCGGTCCAACCGGCAAGTCGTGATTGGGGCCCTAAACACCGACTACGCGGCCTTAACGGCAGGCTCGTCCCTCGCTTACGCGTCGGGTTACAAGTTCCGGAGAGCTCAGAGGCTCAGGCGGCGGGTTCGCCGACTGGGCGGCTCCGCTCGTCTTCGTCTTGCGTTGTCGAAGAGGGGACCGGTTTTCCTTTCGACTGTTCGAGCAATCGCAAAGCCTGCTCGACATTGGCCGGTACGACGCGGCGCTGCCGCCAGATGCGCCGCCAGTCGGCCAGAGCCAGCGCGAGTCCGCGGCGATACGCGGCGTCTTGTGGCAAGCGCGTCGCTGCTTTGAGCGTTTGAGCCAAGGCGCGTGGCAGCGGTCGCCGCAGCCACGCAAACCACAGTGCGTTTCTCACTTCGTGGGCGCGGCGCTTAGCCAAATCGCGGTGCGGCGACGGGTGGTGATAGACGAGCAGCTGCGGCGCGTAGCACACCCACCAACCCTCCGAAGCCAAGTCGGCCGCTAGTAATTCTTCTTCTCCCCCGATCGATGCACTCGGTGGAAAGCCGCCCACCTGCAGAAAAGCGGATCGCCGCACGACGGCCGCCGAGGCCAAGAAGCCGAGTAGCGCTGGACCCGGCATGTCGGGTGTGCGCGGTAGTGGACTGTGCTCCAGTTCGGCGCAGATCGGATCCTCCAGCGCTTGAGGACCGACCAGCACGCGGGCCATCAGTGCACCCAGACGCGGGTGAGCGTCGAACAAATCGGCCGCTTTGGCAAGATCGCCCGCGCGCCACCACGAGTCATCGTCGCAAAGGGCCACGTAGGGTGCGCTGGTCAACTGCACTCCCAGCGTGCGCCCAGCGGCCCCGAGGTTCTCTCCGGCTGCGACTAACTGGACTTCCGGAAACCGCTGGCTAATCGCGGCAACCGTATCGTCGCTCGAGCCGTTGTCCACCACGATGATGTGAGGTCGCTCGGGCAGCGCGCGCAGACACTCAAGCGTCCGCAACGTCTCCGGGCAGCGGTTGTAGGTGATCATTACCACCGCGATGCGTGCATCACTGCTTGGCATGAGGCTCGGTCCTGAGCGAGGTCTGGAACGTCGTTTTTTGTCGCCGGGGGAGTCCGCAACGGACGTGCCAAGTTTTTTAACGCAGAGGCGCAGAGAGGGGGACGCTGAGGGCGCAGAGGGTCGCGGTGCCTGTGCTAAACTGACATCACCAAGCGTCTCGCATTGAAAGCAAAACTCCGATGAAAAGTTTTTCTGTTAACTTCGCAGTCGCGTTGCTGCTCAGCCTCTTGGCCGCGATTGCGGAAAGAGCTGCGGCGGCCGAGGCTCGTCCGAACATCTTGTTCATCATCGTCGACGATCTGGGCTACGGCGAACTTGGCTGCTATGGCGGCAAGGACGTTCCGACGCCGAACATCGACCGGCTGGCGGCCAGCGGAGCTCGATTCACCAGCGGCTATGTGACCGCTCCGTTCTGCGCCGCTTCGCGCGCCGGAATGCTCACCGGGCGTTATCAGACTCGGTTCGGTTTCGAGTTCAATCCCATCGGAGCCAAGAACGCCGAAGCGGGCATCGGCTTGCCGACAAGCGAAAAGACGATCGGCGACCGCTTGCGCGACGTGGGCTATGTCACCGCACTGGTGGGCAAGTGGCATCTGGGCGGCACCGCGGCGTTTCATCCTTATCGCCGCGGCTTCGATGAGTTCTACGGCTTTCTGCACGAGGGACATTACTACGTACCCGAGCCGTGGCGCGAGGTGACTACCTGGCTGCGGCGAACGGCGCTGCCCGACGGTTCGCAAGGTCGATGGCGCTCGCCGGATGGCCACATCGTGTGGAGCACGCACATGGGTTATCGCGAGCCCGATTACGATGCCGACAATCCGGTTCTTCGCGGCAGCCAGCCGGTCGATGAACAGTCGTATCTCACCGAAGCGCTGACCCGCGAGGCTTGCAGCTTCATCGAGCGTTACCAACAACAGCCGTGGTTTCTCTGCTTGTCGTACAACGCGGTTCACAGTCCGATGCAAGCCCGCCACGCGGACATGGATCGCTTCGCACACATCGAGGATATCCATCGCCGCATCTTCGCCGCCATGCTCGCGCATTTGGATGACGGCATCGGACAAGTGCTGCGGCAACTGCATGACGCCGGCCTCGAAGAGCGCACACTTGTGTTTTTCGTGAGCGATAACGGCGGGCCGACCAAAGAACTCACCTCAAGCAACGCACCGCTGCGCGGCGGCAAAGGAGACCTATGGGAAGGAGGCACCCGCGTGCCGTTCATGCTGAGCTGGAAAGGTCAAATCGCCCCTGGCCAAGTGATCGACTCGCCGGCGATCTCAATGGATGCCACCGCGACCGCGATGTCGCTTGCTGGAGTGGATGCGAAGTCGGCCGCGCTCGACGGCACCGATCTCTGGCCAGTGCTGACCAAGCACTCGGAAGCGGCTCCGGCGCGGACTCTCTACTGGCGCGTCGGCAAGAAAAACGCACTCCGTCGCGGACCTTGGAAAATCATCCGCAGCGGCGGCAAGTGGAGCCTTTACAATCTGGTCGATGACCCGACCGAAAGCCACGACTTGGCGGCGGCCCATCCCAAGCGAATCGATGAATTGAAAGACGCTTGGGAGGAGTGGAACGGGCAGCAGGTTGAGCCGCTGTGGTGAGGCGCTTTTCTCGGAACCCGACGCGTAAGCGAGGGATGCACCCGCCATAAAGCCCGATAAACCATCGTTCGTCTGACAAGGCTGAACATGTCCTTGTTCCGGCCCCCCCCCCCGGCCCCCTCTCCCCCAAAGCGGGGCGAGGGGGAGATAAGAAAAGAGTTGTGCTCGCGCTCTATAAGTCTTTTCTCCCCTCGCCCCGCTTCGGGGAGAGGGGCCGGGGGTTGCCTGATAAAAACTACGTGATGGTTTGGATAGCTAGAACCAAGTCTCGTTGCGCAGCGCAAAAGCACAGCGGCTCAGATTCGCCCCGGAGGGGCCGTCGTCAGTAGCCCGGGGCGGAAGCCCTGATCGTACCACACAAGTCAGAAATGCATGCAAACGCGGTATTTGCCAGTGTTTCTATGTGATTGGATTTTTGAGATCGGCTTGCGAATAGTTCTCCTGATGGCGGTTGCGTTTGGCTTATCGGTAGGGGAGCTGCGGTTATGGGTTGCGGAGCGGGTGGGGTAGTGGAATACAGTTTGGCCGATGAGGTTGCTGAGGCAGACCTGGACGATCTCAGGCTCTCGAAGCGGCTGGTCAAATTGGCCGAAGACATTGGGGCTCGCCCTAACTTGAGCCTTTCGGCGGCTTGTCGTGGTCGGGCTGAGTTAGAAGCCGCTTATCGCTTTTTCAGCAACGACAAGGTGACGTCCGAAGGCATTCTTCAGTCGCATGTCCGCAACACGCTCCATCGTATCTCGCTGAAGTCTCGTGTCCTGCTCATCCAGGACACGACCGAATTGGATTTGACGCGTCCCAAGCAGCAGGTCCGGGGTGCCGGTCCGATGGCATCGTCCAATGCCATCGGAGCGTTCGTCCATCCGCTGCTTGCGGTCGATGAGGATGGGATTCCGCTGGGAAGCCCATGGGTGAAGTTTTGGGCGAGACCCCATTTGAAGAATCAGTTGCCGGCCGCAGAGCAACGAGACAACAAGGACATCCCGATCGAAGAGAAGGAAAGCTACCGCTGGTTGGAGGGCTTGCGAGCGGCACGCGAAGTAGCTCAGCAGTGTCCCGAAACCGAATGTGTCGCGGTGGCTGATAGTGAAGCGGATGTCTATGAACTCTTTGCCGAGCCTCGTGAAACCGGGCACTCTCGGCCCGTGCAGCTACTGATTCGTTGCTGCCAGAATCGCGGGCTCAATGACACTAGGCAGCGCATGCTCGATGCAGTGCGAGCCACTGACTGCCGCTACACATGCCGCATCGATATCGGGCCACGCGAGGCGCTCATCTCAAACGAGACTCGCAAACGTCGAGCTTCTCGCACCGCGCGGTCGGCAGAGGTCGAGGTCCGCGCATGCACCGTCACGCTGCGTCCGCCGCCGCGCCCCGATCGCCAACTGCCTGTGGTGACGCTCAACGTAGTGCTCGTCGAGGAGACTGCACCGACGCCCGGCGAAGAGCCGATCCTCTGGTTGCTTGCCACGACGCTTCCGATCGATAGCGAAGAGGCCGTTCGGCAGGTGGTAGCGTGCTACTGCATCCGCTGGACGATCGAAGTATTTTTTAAAACCTTGAAGAGCGGCTGCCGAGTCGAGGAGCGTCAGTTTGAAACGCTTGATCGCGAACTGAACTGCCTGTCTCTGTACATGATCATCGCCTGGCGAATTCTCTGGCTCTGTCGCATCGGCAGAGAGTGTCCAGAAATGCCATGTGATGTCGTTTTCGAGCCTTCCGAATGGAAGGCCGTGTATAAGATTGTGGAACAGAAGGATCCTCCGGAAACACCTCCCACTCTCAATGAAATGATCCGCATGGTCGCCTCACTGGGAGGCTACGTGCGCCGCACGAACACTCAACCGGGAACTCAGACACTCTGGATCGGCCTCCAACGCATGCACGACTTGGCAAACTGTTGGGACGCCTTCGGCCCGGAAAGCCGAAGGGTTACCTGAGTTGTGTGGTACGATCAGGGCGGAAGCCCCGGGGACGAAGCAGGCCCATGGCAATTTCCGCCCCGGAGGGGCCGGCGTAGGCGGTTTCGCCTCGCTACGGCGGCCCCTCCCGGGGCGGACGATGCTTGCGCTCTCGCGTTCCCCGGGGCTCCCGCCCCGGGCTACTGACGGCGGGCCCTCCGGGCCGCATTAACAGCCTGCAGGTGCGCAACAGCTTGAGACCACTCTCCTAACACCACTCGAGACACACAGTCTCCCCAAGCCACGTCCCAACGGACCTCTTTTTCTGTGCTCTGCCGACGATTTGGGCTACTCTTAAACAAGCCCCTCATCAGAGGCTAATAATTTGCGCCGGGTGGAAACGAATTTTTCGGATGTGCGATGATCCTTAAGACCTGCTGCTTTCTCCTGCTACTGGCCTGCTGGGCAGCCAGTACCCAATCGGTCTTAGCCCAAGACTGGTGGCAGTTCCGGGGTTCGAGCGCCGGGCACACGGCCGACCAGCGCGTGCCGACCGAGTGGGGCGGGTTTCTGCAGGACCCGGTGTGGAAGACGTCCATACCGGGCAAGGGTTGGTCCTCGCCGATCGTCATCGGGAACCGCATCTGGCTGACGTCGGCCGAACAAGTCGCCCTGGATGTGGAGGCGGCTTCCGATACGCTCGCCAATCGCCCGTTTCAATCGAAAGACTTCGAAGCTCATGCGTCGGTCACTTTGTTTGCGCTGGAGCTCAGCGCCCAGAGCGGCGAGATTCTGCGGCGCATCGACTTGTTCGAACA
>JBQCEI010000163.1:0-2557 GCA_051960375.1 Aureliella sp.
AACTGAAACGTGCCTTGCTCGAGTCGCTTGAAGCTGGCACTAGAATGCCTCCTTTTCAACTGCTGTACAGGAATTTGTGAAAGGGCGACGAGCGCCACCCTTCTATCAGTTCATCGTAGCGAAGAGCGTTTTTTTGGCGTGATCAGGTCACCTGCTCGAGCCCCGGTCCACGACGCCGAGTGTTTTTTCAACTGGCTCAGCCGCGTTATTTCATCACTGTCGGCCCAGACGATCCAGTGATTTCTTGTCGGTGACTGCCGGGCGTGGATCCAGCCCTGTCTGATCCAGTAGTAGACCTTCCGCGATCGCACTTGCAGCCGCTTGGCAAGATCACGCACCCACCACTCGTCCTCTTCTAGAATCTTCGACTGGTTGATTTCAGACTTGAGTCCGAGCTGGCGCAGAAGGGGCGCAAGAACCTGCTTCGAGTAGCGGCCCAGTCGCCTCGGCGGAACGAATCCTTCCTCGTTCAACCTCAAGGCAATCGATTCGATGGTAGCCCCAGATTCGTGGAGTTGGCGAATGCGCGCCACGAGCTGGTCGTAGTCCCGAAGCTGCTGGTAGGTTCCTACGGTGCGAGAGATTTCGTGCTGACTTTGAAATCCTCCATACCAGTGGATGGTGACGTCGACGATCTCGCTGCCGCGCTGAACGCTCACGTCGACGCGATCGATCACGCAGCGTAGTATCTCTTTCTTGTCGGCGAAAGACATCTCCTCGGACCTCCAGAGGCTTCGGATGTCACGGCATACCGATTGAATCTGTTCACGCTCATCAGCGGTGAGTTCACGCGGCATCTCGTGCAGGAATCGGTCGTATTGATCCTTGAGATCTTGCTCCTTACGCAGCGCGTTCTCCCAGCGAGACTCCAACGAGCGGGCAACCAGCCGGTTCTCTGGTTCCACGCTTTCGTATTGCCGCTGAGCACGTTCGCAATCGTATCTGGCTTGCTCGAGCCGGCGCAGCCATTGGTCGTGCAACTTGCGGCGCTCACCTTCGACTTGGGCTTCCGCTCTTAGGCTGAGCTCGAGAGAAGCGGGCTCTAACGCAAGCAGCAGTTTCTCTTCGACGAGGGTGTCGAGCTCCCTGGCCGACAGCCCCGTGCAATCTGTCGAAGCGCCTTTGATCCTGTGATACTCGCAGGAGTAGTGCGCTCGCTCGCGAGAACCATGGCCTGTGCGCATCGAATGGCCACAGCGGCCACACCGCACAAGCCCCGAGAGAAGCGCCTTGCCGTTTCGTGGGCTTCCGGGCGTCCCGGGCGTGGAACGGTTTCGGTTGAGTATCTCTTGGTTTTGGACGTACTCTTCCCAGCTGATGTACGCAGGGAACTGGCCTTGGATCAGATGCGGAATTTCCGCCGGGATAGGATAGGTGCTCACTCCGCAATGCAATCCGTATGAGTAGGCGCCAGCGTACATCGGATGCTTCAGAATTCGATAAATTCGCCTGGCGTCGGCGTCGCGCCACTGAAGCTGGCCACGCTCCGGCCCGCGCTGGCTTCGGAATCCAAGCTGCACATCGTGCTGGAGGAAGTAATGGAACACTCGCCATGCCGATCCAAGCTGGCGAAACTTCTCAAACACCAGTTCGACGCTCCCGCGGGCTTGCTCATTGGGCTCTAAGACAACTTCGCCAGTTGCAACCTTGAGGTACCCGATGGGCACCTGCAGCACCAGTTCGCCGCGAAGCGCTTTGTTCTCGCGGCCGCGTTGCAGCCGGTTCCGCATCGTCGTCAGCTCGAACTCACTCATGGCTCCCTTCATCCCGAGCAACAAGCGATCGTTGCTGTCGCTGGCGTTGTATAAACCATCCTGATCACCCAGCAACGCATCGAAAACACCACACACTTCGACCAGGTGGTGCCAGTCCTTCGAAGAGCGCGATAGACGGCTGAGCTCGAGGGCAAGGACAAGGCCCACATGGTCCATGCTGACCTCAGCCAACAGGCGCCGAAAGCCAGGCCGGTTGCTCGACGATTGGCCGCTGATCCCCTGATCTTCGTCGATAACCAGAACTCGATCCTCTTGCCAGCCGAGACGCTCAGCGTGGCCACGCAAAGCATATTGACGTTCACGCGACTCGCTGTTTTCTCTGACCTGATGGGGAGATGACTGCCGCACATAAACTACCGCCAAGCGTTCGAGGTGACGCTGTTTGATCTTTTGCGACGAGCCGAAATAGACGGGAGCCTGCGTTTGAACTGCTTGATCAATCATCGCTTGCCTCCCTTTCCGTTGGAGGCAGGGCGAGATGTTTGGACGCGATTCGGGCCAGAGTCCGCAGCAGCCTTTCCTGTTGGCTTGCTGGAAGTTGCTTCCAGAACTTCTTTAGCTCGAGTGGGGCTGATGGGCGCGGGGGGGGACGCTACCTGCTCTTTGTCCAGACATGGCATTCCTCCGTGAGCTAGGGCGGCGGCTCGGCGTGACCGATGCCACGAAACCAGGGCCAGCAGTGCCGATGCCGATATTATGGGCCTGGTTTGAGAGTCTTGTACAGAGGAACCGACGCGGGGCTTGTTCTTCCTGGTTCTTGTACCAGAGCGCCAGTCCATCGC
>JBQCEI010000164.1:0-2204 GCA_051960375.1 Aureliella sp.
CCACTGTTCCTCTTGGGGTTCGTCCCTCGCTTACGCGTCGGGTTACAAGAGGAACAACGACTCGCGTCGTGAAGCCAATGCATGCCGTCGCTTTGCGACTCAAGGAGTCTGATTACGACCGGTGCCGCGCTGCGGCAAGCCGGCGGGGGCTCCGCCGGCCGAGCGCGGGCGCGCGTCGGGGCGTACGCCGAGGCTGCGTTGGGCGGCGTCGGGGGGCAGGAACTCGATCATTCCCTTGCGGTTCGGGGGGAGCGTATTGAAGCGTTCGGTCAGTTGGGCGCGGTCGAGGTTGCGACGGCTGCCGGCGCCGAAGAAGCCTCCTTGCGTATCGAAGACGAATAGAATCAAGGCCGCGTATTTGGCCTCCGGCGTCTTCAAGCGGTTGATGATCTCTTGAGCCTGCGGCGTCAACGTCTCTAGCAGGTAATCAAGATCGACATCGTCGATCACCGAATCGCCGAAAGCGGTGCGGCGTCCCAAATCCAACAGCACGCTGTTGCGCGGCAACGACCCGCCGTACTGGTCTTGCATCTCCTGGATCCAGTTGCGGATCGCTTCGCGGTCGGGCGCATCGGGGGGCAGTTCTTGCGTGTAGACGTCGACCATCTTGCGGTTGACTCGGCGAGTCAAATCGTCCAAGCGGGCGGCGTCGTCCTGAATGGCCAGGTGAGCGGTGCGCTCGCTGATGCCCAGCTCGTTGAGGAACTGCGCATAGTCGCGAGCCGCCTGCAGGTCGGCCTGAGGATCGGGGCCCGAATAAATCTGAGCGGCCAAAGCGGTGATGCGTTGGCGCTGCGCCGGGGTCGTGCGATTGTTGAACTCTTCGAGGTTAGCCGACAAGCGATCGCGGCCCGTATCGCTCAGATGCTCGATCCAATCGCGTCGCGCTTCGAGCGACTCTGGCACCATGCCGACGCCCAAACCTGAGGACGAAGAACGCTTGGCCACGCGGTCGAGATCCTGGACGCTGCGGATCTTCTCGAGCCAATCGTAACGCTCCACCAGCTTGAGCGCATCCCAGTCGGCCAGCACCGGCAACACCTCGAGCGCTTGGCGCTCCGACAGCCGCTGCGTCGAGCGCACGACGGCGTAACCGGCGGCAAACATCAGCGGCAGCACCAGTAGTGTCAGGCTCCACACCCGCCAATTGCGGAGCGGATCGCGTTTGCTCTCAGCCTGGCTGGCGGCGCTCATCGCCACCATTTCGATCGTCGAGCGAGCGAATTTTGGATTGGGGGCGACCGGAGGGAGTTCTTCCAGCAGATCCCAGGCCGAGCGGAGATCGTTCAGGCGCGTCCGCAAGTGCGGATCGGTAGCCAGCTTGGTTTCGATTTCGGCGACGGTTTGCCCGTCGAGTTCGCCATCCAGGTAGGCGACCAACTGTTCGTCATCCGGACTGGAGCTGTCGAAAGCGCCGGTGACCGGCGCCCCGCCCATGGGAGGTTGAGAACTCATCACATTCCTCGATCGATCATTCGCATTGATTGCTTGGCGTTGGCAGTTCTTCCTCGAACTGGCTCTTCCTCGAACTGGCTCTTCCTCGAACTGGCCGAGCTTGTTCCGGGAACCGGCCTTGGCAATCTGTGGATTCATTCAGCTGGCGCGTTGTAAGCGTCCGGTTTCTTGCCGCCAACCGCGGGCTAACGCCCGGCGGCTCATTCACAAAACGGGTTTCAGTCGCTGGACACTTCGGTGCTAGCCGCCTGGCCATGGTTAACGTAGGGCTCGAGCATTTGCTTGAGGTTGACTCTAGCTCGGCTGAGCAGCGACTTGACGGCTTGTACGCTCAAGTCCATCGCTTCGGCGATCTCCTGGTAACTGAGCCCTTCGAACTTGCAGAGCAGCAGGGCCATGCGTTGGCGTTCGTTGAGCGCATCGACGGCCAGACGCACCATTTCGGCCCGTTCGACTTTGTCCAGCCGCCGCACCGGCATCGCTCCGGTCGACGCCATGGCCATCTGGTCGAGCGTCATGATGGCGGACTGACTGCCGGTCGGATTCTGCGTTTGAACCTCCTTGCGCCGCTTGCGGTCGCGGATGGCGTTGCTGGCCACGTTGTGCGCAATATGAAACAGCCAGGTCGAAAACTTGGCCGTCGGCTGGTAACTGGCCCGCGCTCGAAACACGCGCAGGAAAACGTCCTGGGCCAAATCTTCGGCCGAGTCGTCGGCGCCGGTGACGTGCCGCAGGATGCGAACCAGCCG
>JBQCEI010000165.1:0-2913 GCA_051960375.1 Aureliella sp.
ACTCCCACGTCTCGTCGTCAATTCCCTGGGCCAGCTGGATGAATATCTTCAAGTTTTGAGCAGGCAGTTGCACCTTGCCCTCGGGGCCGCGGAAAATGAAGCGATACGCTTCATCCATCTCGCCGTCGAAGTGGCTGTGGATATGGCGTTGATGTTCGGCTTTGGGCACCATGCGACTGAACCAAGTCGGTTCGCGCGTGCCGCGATGCCAAGCCAGTGCGTGGTGGACCTGATTATCCTCCGGCGTCGGAACATCGGGCGTCGGTTCGCCCAGCAGTTCGCAGCATTGCTCGAGGGCCTGGCGTGGATCTTTGGCGATCGAGATGATCATGTCGAGCGATTCCAAAACCGACTGCGACATCTCGCGATGGAAAGCGGTGATGAACATCACTCCCTTCAGTTCGTCGGGATGCCAGGCTTCGGCCGGTTTCCATTCGCGCGGCGTAGCGTAGTGCGCTTCGTCGACAACGATCCAGTGAGGCCTACCGGTGCGGCTACGCAGCCCCGCCAAGGCGCGATACAGCTTGTCGAAGTAGACCGGTCGATCCTTTTCCTTCACGCTGAAGAAGCTGACGATGCAGTGCCCCTCAGGCTTTTCGAGCACCTTCAAAACTTCTTCGATTTCCGGAGCCCGATCGGACGTACCCAGCACGATCGAGCCGTGGATCTGCTGATAGTCTCCTTCGGGGTCGAGGATGACGCACTGCGCCCCCATCTCGGTCAGCTGTTCGAGAAAGCTCGTGGCGAACTTGCTCTTGCCACCACCTGGTCCGCCGGTGACCAGCACGCTTTCGCCGTAGAACGGAATCGTAAAGGGCTTGCCCTCGAGATCGAATCCGAGTTTGACCGCATGTTTGGGACGCTGGCGCAGATGGGACAGATCGTTGTCCACGATCATGCCGATCAGTTGCTGAACGCCTGCTCCGCGCGGCGCGCCCAGCACGATGTCGACCGCTTGTTTGACCGAGTCGAGCGCGTTGTCGACCGCCGCGCTGGCCCCGCAGCCACCGAGCATAATGAGGTCGTTCTCGGCATCTCCCACGGCAACCGTATTGAGCAGTGTGAGGCCGATGTCGCAGAGCGCCTCTTTGAGGCCCGCGGCTTTGTTGATGCCCGTCGGCAGGATCATCACCGCGTCTTTGTTGAAGATGATCTGCAGTTCCAGATTCATCTCGTGGATCACTTGCAGGGCGGCCACTTCGTGCGGTTGCCAGGTCGCCACGATGGCTCGCCCGTGTTCGATGCGGTTGACCCCTCGGTCTTTCAACCGCTGCATGAACTCCATCGGCACTGCTGGGCACAGCAAGCGTTCGTCGCCGGTTTCCGGGTCGAAGACCAGCGCGCCGTTCTCGGCCACGATGCGATCGAACAGGCCCAGGCGCGGAAAGATTTCTTGCAGCGGCTCAAGTCGCCGCCCGGTCACCAAGACCAGGTGGCGACCCGAATCGCGCAGCCGCTGCAGCGCGTCGATGGTCGCTTCGTCGACATGCCCGTCGTGGGCAATCGTTCCGTCATAATCTACGGCCAGGGTATGGTAGAACACTCGCGCTGCTCCCCATCGAAGTGGGACTCTCGGAAGACCAAGGCGGAGCAAGCTCCTCCCCTGCCCCGCCGAGAGCGAGTGCAAGTCATATACCCTTCTGCAAGCCTTTTGATTTTCCCGTTTTTACCGCGGAGAACGCGGAGAACGCGGAGAGTGCATTAGCGCGTTACGATTCGGGCGGTGCCGGGACGATCTTTAGCAGGTGGCTGCCTCGATCGGTGTGCCAGTACGAGAGGTTCTGCGAGTAGGGCTGTTCTTCGGCCAGATGCAAGTACGTCCCTTCGGCGCCCCACTTGCTTTCGATCAGAGCGGCGTCTCCGTCCAAGAAGCCGCGGACGATGCCGGTGTGGAGCACGTCTCCGGCATCGCTGCGGTAGACCACAACGTCGTTCAGCTCCGGCGCGGGCACTTCGAAGTATCCATTCTCGTCGAGGATCGTCTGCACGTCTTCGCATTGCACGATGAACCGCCCGCCGGTGAATACCCAGCCGTGGCAATTGGAACCGATGTGCGCCTCGTTGCGCAACATGGCTCTTTCCATCACTGCACTCATGCTCTTGCGCGTATGGTCGACGAACGACTGGAACTCTTCCTGGCTGGCAGTCCGCTCGTAGAGCTTCAGCTTGTGGCCAAGGTCGGTCGAAGCGACGGCCTTATCGCTGACCAGCACTTCCGGCAGCGCAACCACCGGAAGCGGAGCGGTGGGTTGGAACTCGGCAAAGCATTTGGTCGCCACGGCGAAGCCGACCAACTGCAATACGGCCAGACAGGCAATCCCGGTCGGCAGCCACCGGGCCAGGCCGCGAGGAAGCCTGGTCGGACTGACTGTCGTCACTTGCCACAGAACAGCGCCGATCACGACGGCGAAGCCGAGATATCCCAGTTCGACGGCATCGTGCGACTGGCGGTAAAAATACAAATGCCAAGCAAACGCTTGCAAACTGGTCAACCCCGCCAGCAGCAGCTTGCCGAGCAGTTCGAGGCGGGGCCCCAAGTGCAGACGGCGGCGCAGCAGCGGTATGACAAACGCCAGAGACACCAGGCTCGACAAGCCCAAGGCGATCACCAACAGGTTGGTAATCGCGTATATCGATTCGGCGGCAATACTCAGTTCCAGCATGATTCGAACGCGTAACTCCTCGAGGATGATGGGTTCCTTCGAAGACTAACACGCACGGACTCTTTGAGTTGCGACACACCTCAAATGCTGGAGAAGTTGTAATTCTTAAAACGAGCGACACGCCGCTTCGCCAACGATCTCGACTGATAAAGCTACGGAGCGATCTTCTTGGAACCCGACGCGTAAGCGAGGGACCAACGCGCTCCAGCCCCTCACCCCCCGGCCCCCTCTCCCCGAAGCGGGGCGAGGG